>NZ_WXWT01000050.1:0-8553 GCF_009904725.1 Vibrio sp. V43_P6S15P86 | reverse complement strand
ATTTGACAACGTAATACACTCTCCATTACCAATATTATCTGACCACCCGTGAAGATTAGTATCATCCGGCCAACCGGAGTTACTGTATTCAAGCTTTAGGTTGCCCGTACCGTTCCCCGTCGTTATCGCCAGATTTGAGCTCTCATTCACCGCTGGCACGCTCAGCCAAATGGTTTGTTGATTTGCCAAGCAAACAGGCTCTCCTGCTGTTAGGCGTCCACCGCTTACTTTACTTTGCACCGCGCAGTCTTGTGGCAATGTGTCATTACCGCCCAACGTTGAGATAACAACACTATGAGTGGCGGTTGCCATCAAGCCTTCACTGTCTGTAACACTTAGACTGACCGAATACTCCCCTTCACTCCCATATTGGTGCGTCGGCTTGGTTTGTGTACTTGTCGAGCCATCACCGAAGTCCCATAAGACGCTGACGATCTTCCCGTTTGGGTCTGTACTGTTTTCACTGCTAAATGTAATGCTTTCACCGACTTTCCCCTTACTGTTTGCGGTTATGACTGCATTAGGTGCACCATTTGAGACAAGGGCTTGCTGCCACTGCTCAAAATCACTTTGATACAAATTCGCCCATTGGGTGATCGTGGCCTTGTAATTGCTCCAATTCCCTTGGCGTGTTTCCACCAGCATTTGGTTTACGTCATCTTTATGATTTTCAAACATAAAACGTACAGCTAAGTACCCCCAACGATAAATTCGATCGACATCAAACCCATCATAAGTAGTCTCGAAAATCTCACTTAAGGTATATGTCGAACCGTCTAGAATCGTCTCAAGTGCTGCTTGGTTGTCATTTTCTTGAGCGACATACTCTGCAATGCCTTCACTCCACCACACTATTTTTTCAGTTGGATGACTAAACCCTCCATAGAGATCAAATCGACCATCTAAGTAATGCACGTATTCGTGCTCTAAGTTCCAGACAAAGTGATCCTCGTTCGCATAAGAGGCTTCATAAGCAATAAAGTTGGGAATATTCCCCGGCTGGGAAGGATCACCCTCCAAGTACATACCGCCATTGTCAGTACTAATATCGAAAATTGGCCCTGCGTACTTACCATAATCGGTGCTTGAATCGAAGATATTAACTTGGAGCTGAGTATTGTGGTCATCTTTTACTGGCTGTTCACCAGTTTCTAATGACTGATGAAAGTAACCCTCTTCGTAACCCATTTTAGAACATGCGGCCGCGTGTTGCTCTTGCGTCATATTCTGAGACAAAATTCGGATTGTCGGGCTACAAGTATAAGTTTGCGATAGCACCAAGCCTTTTAGCTCAGTTTCGAAATTACAAATTCCGAACTCACTACAATCTGCGTAATATGAGGCGGTGTCCGCCGCCGCAAGCCAAACCGCGTCACCCCGACCATACATTTCATACTGTTCAAAGATTCGACTCAGCTGACTCTTCACAACAGAACTCGCGTTACCCGTATACTTGGTCAAACGCCCGAGCTCTCGCCCTGCATTCGCGGCCATAAACTCATCTTCAGCACCGATTGATGACGCCCTTAGAGCAAAATCGCCTAAAGCTTTGGCAAGGTCTGTTTGGTTACCAATTACTTGCACAAATTGCTCGTTCCACTGCCCACCAAACAAAATAGTGAAAACACCGTTAACTGCATTGCGCATATACCAGTGCTGGGCGTATTGATCATTCCAACGTGTGAGCCACTGGGTCACTTGCGATAAGTACGCGTGCTGCAAGCCCGCACTATCCATAGTGATGATGACCTCACTAAGCACTTTGCCGTGACGGTCGCTGTTCTCGTAGAAGTTTGCGTTATTAACAAACGCATCCACTGATTCTTTCACCGCTGGTGTGACCCATTCAATAAATGAGATGTTGTCATTGTAAAACTCGGCGTAATAACCCGCGCGTAAGTATAAGAACAACGTTTCGAGTTCATCGCTCCCGCCACCCGTATAACCCTTCGCCAATGTCGTAGTGTGCTTAGCGATGTTGTACATATGATCGGAGCTAAATACCGACTCTTGAATCCGACTTTCAGCAGAGAATAACTGGTTCACACACGTCGCGCCCTGCCTTAAAATTTCGCTGATCAATCGGTTACTGCTTTCGGTAACCAATGCTTCCAAATCACAAGCAGTGCTCGACTCATCAAGGCTTTCAAGTGACTGTACTCGAGTTGCCTTGGAGGGCTGAATAGGGAGAGTTGCGGTTGGTTGGTATTCAACTCGATTGGATTCAACACCGTGTGTATGAGCCGAATGTGCATGTTGCTCTGTAACTTGAGAAACTGGCTCGCTTAACGCAAATACGCCAGTGCTGGTTAATGTTGTCGCAATCGCGACACTCAAAATCTTCAGTTCCATCTAATTTCTTCTATATTGAGTTTTCCTTAGATGCATTACGTCTTTTGCATCGCCACTGCCCTTATTACTGCAAGAGCATCTCCATATAATCTACTCGCAAGACAAGAAGAAACATTTTGTTAACAACTGGGTGTGGCGGTATCAGTTTTTGTTACTAGAAGGAACACGGAGTGAGCTTTTAAAATTCGTATTTGTTAAAAAATAGAGATGAGCTAGAGAAGAAACGTGTAGTTAAACGGGTATACCCAGCACGTTAAATGGCTAGGTATACTCCAAAGCGGGTCGGTAAAAATTCGCGAATCAAAGCCCCTGCAGAAGGAATCGGGCAATGGGCGAATACTTTGTAGGTTCTAGGCTGCTTTGTGGTCGAAGAGTGCGGTAATTTGCTCTTTTAACGCGTGCAAAAATTCGGTATTTGGTGTGTTTTCAAGGTACATTTCATACTCTTTAGAGTTATAAAAGTACTCATGTGCAGATGCGTTAAGGATCTTACTAAAAGACAGTGTTTCCAACTCGTCTTCAAGGGAACGACTGCTCAGTTCACCATATCCTAAACCGCTATCCTCAGCGAATTGGGACTCAATGTTGCTGACATATAAAGCACAATCCTTAATACAGAACTCGACATTACTTATACGTTGCTCGATGTCTTTGAGCTGATCACTGTTCCATTTAGACTTCTCTTGCTCAAGCTTATCAATAAGCCCACTTTCACGAAGCCTTGAATTGTTATCTTTAATTCTTAGTAGCTCATCAAGCACTTTATTAAACTCAGTTTCAGCTCTAAGTCTTAAGATTTCCAAATCCTTGGAGAACAGCTTTGCTTTAAGTTCACTCGCTTGGTACAAGCCAGAGATAGCAGCATTTCTTTTAACTCCAAACATAAAAACCCACCCAAAAGATACTTATTAAAAAGTAGCACACAAAAAGCCAGATAGAAGACGCAAGGTTTTCGTCATTAGGCTACATTCTACGAACGACACTCGATTGTAGCGCAATAAACAGAATTTTCATCACCATGAAACACATACTATTTGAATGAAAATCACACAGTTACTTTGATAAAAGTATTTATTTCAGAAAGAGTAAGACGTGAGTATGTGATGATGTATATTGACGCTTCAAAACAAAAAACGCCCACACTCTACTACCCAAGTCAAACACTAATGTCAGAAACTGGACAAATCACTCACTATTTACAGTAATAAGAAGTCACTGTTTCATTGAAAATCAAAGTGTCAACATAAAGATGGGAAGTAACCGAATCATAGACGGCATCGCTGATGAAACGTTAGAATGCCACTACTTTAATAATCTTCCATAATATTTATGACCGACGCTGATATTGAGCTACAACACCTTTGGTTAGAAGTCCAAGCCGAACGCTGGCAAAACCTGCCACGCTTTTTATTCAGTTACTACTGCTACAAGCACAACCTTGTCAGTAAAACCAACAAAGTTTGCTGGGAGACAGCACGTGCAAACCTACCCGCTTCAACATCAATAAAAGAGCGAAAAAAGGCGGTGGTTGAACCGTTAGTCTCTGAGGAAACCGTCGTTGGGTTATTGAAAGCCATCAGCAAAGACGGGGAAATGACGTTTGACGTGATGGGAACTACACTTGATGCGTTTTTACACTATGTTGTGATTAGCAAGGAAGAAAAAGCCCAACTTAAACCAAACATGCCAGCTAGTTGGTATCAGCAATCGAACAAGTCGCCTTTGGCACGTTTCGAGCAAGCTGGCATTAAGCTACCAGAGTGATATGTCAGTCATCGCTGAAGACAAACACAAAAGAAAAGCGCCTACAATAAGGCGCACTTGGTCAAAAATTGAGGTGCCCCTAAATAAAAGTGCATAGTGACCAACAAAGAAAAAGTCTGGTTATTCTTGAATGCCCCGAATGCGTGCATTACGTCTACGTAAAACTTCTAATGTCACGAGCAAACACACCGACATAAAAATCAACAACGTAGCGACCGCCAATATGGTCGGACTAATTTGCTCTCGAATTCCTGACCACATCTGCCTCGGAACGGTTTTTTGTTCTGCCCCAGTCAGGAATAACGCCACCACAACCTCGTCGAACGAGGTGCCAAAGGCAAACAAGCCGCCAGAAATCATCCCCGGACGAATCAGCGGAAAGGTAATGTGTCTGAAAGTATAAACAGGGTTTGCTCCTAAGCTAGCCGCCGCTTTTACCAGGCTATGATCAAAGCCGCTTAAGGTCGCAGTAACGGTAATGACAACAAAAGGCGTACCTAACGCGGCGTGTGCCAAAATGACGCCTAGATAAGTTTGTGATAAGCCAAGGCGTGTGTAGAAAAAGTACATCGCAGCAGCAGAGATAATGACTGGTACGATCATGGGTGAGATCAACAGCGCCATAATGGTATTACGAAAAGGCAAATTACTACTGGCTAAACCCAACGCCGCCAGAGTTCCCAGCCCTGTTGCAACGAGTGTCGCCATAAAAGCAATAAACGTGCTATTTTTCAGCGCCAACAGCCACTGATCACTAGTAAACATTTCTTGATACCAGCGAGTAGAATACGCTGCCGAATCAAGGTTTAACATCCCCTCGGTAAAAGTAAAGTAAGGCGTTGCATTAAACGATAACGGGATGATGGTCAGAATTGGATCGATTAAAAAGAACAGCACCACCCCACAAAAAGCTAAGTAACCTGCGTAAGCAACTCGCTCTACTTTTGATGCATAGTTTGGTAATGCCATGGTTATCCTCCTACCTTAAGATTATTAATGCCAACCACACGGTTGAACATATAAAACAGAACCAGTACAACGAACAAAAGCAGTCCACCCAATGCGCCAGCCATCCCCCAGTTCAGTGACGTCTGCATATGATAGGCAATCATATTGGAGATCATCTGTCCGCTTCTTCCACCAACCAAAGCGGGCGTAATGTAGAAACCAATAGAAAGAATGAAAGTGAGCAAGGCCCCCGCACCTATCCCCGGTAACGTAAGCGGCATATAAACTTTGATGAACGCAATGAAAGGCGTCGCGCCTAGAGAACGAGCGGCACGGAAATAAGTTGGGCTAATTCCTTTCATTACGCTATACAGAGGCAGGATCATAAACGGCAACAGAATGTGAACCATAGACACCACCGTTCCGAAGGTATTGTGAATCATCTGAATTCGCTCAGAAGTAAAACCCGACCAAATAAGGAGATCATTAATGACCCCTTGGTTTTGCAGCAGAACAATCCAAGACGTGGTTCTGACTAATAATGATGTCCAAAATGGCAGCAGCACAATAATTAAAAGTAAGTTCGCGCGCTTATCAGGTAAATTGGCAAGCAGGTAAGCAACGGGGTACGCCATCACCAAACAAATTAAGGTGATTGAGATAGACATCCAAAAAGTTTTAAAGAAAAGGTCGACGTATATTTGGCGTTTTTCTGGTTGGGGTTCAATGTCTCCAAACTCATTCACTTGCAAGTCTAGCGCTGCAAGATAGTGACTGAATGTTAATGCGCCACTAAGATTCTTAAACGCCGCCCAATATTTAGGATTAGCCCAACGCTTATCCAGCTTAGCTAGCTGTGTCACCGAGCTCGGCAGCGACGTCAAACGAGACAACTTTCTGCCGGTTTTCATGAGTAAACTGCGCATACCAGACTCTTCAATATTCATCCGGTTGGCTATTTTCGGCAGCTCTTTGCTTTGATAAAGCGCAAGTACTTCAACAGAGAATGCCTCAATGACTTCTTGATGAGGCTGACCTTGATAATCCCAACTTTCTAAGGCTTGAATAGTTTGTGGTAGTGACAGGGATATTTCTCGGTTATCCACGCTTCGATAAAGCATGTCGAGGATAGGAAAAGCAAACGTAAGCAGAATAAAACACACCAATGGCGTTGTGAGCATAATGGAGCGAAGCTTTTTTCGGCGCTCGGCCTTTTGCAACTGCGCTTTCAAATTGGTTTCTTGCTCATGAACTTGGCGTTCGATTTCCAATACAGAATCTAATGCGGTTAGCTCTCGACTCATGCTGCTACCTCGCTACTTTGAGTTTGTGTCCCATCAAGAGCATGGCAATCGTCACTTTGCCAACCAATACGACAAATTGAGCCAGGCGTTAACTGCAAGTGTTTACGATTATCGTTAGGTACTTTAACGATGAAGTGACCAACGCTCTCTACTTCGACGACCAGACGATAATGATCACCGTGATAAATCAATTCTCGTAGGACGCCCGAGACTTGGTTCTCACAAGACGCTTTCTCTGGTTGAATAACAATCTTTTCTGGTCGAATGGAAAGTGTTGTTCTCTGCCCTTGCTCAGAGACTCTGACAGGTTTCGCAGTAAATAACTCTTTCCCAACGAGCACTTGGCAATACTTTCCGTCCCACTCTTTGACTAAACCTGAGAGTTGGTTGTTTTCTCCGATAAACTGCGCAACAAACGTATTACTCGGAGATTCATAAAGCTCGGTTGGTGTCGCGAGTTGTTGCACTTCGCCGTGATTAAAAACCGCAATACGGTCGGACATAGTGAGAGCTTCGTCTTGATCGTGCGTCACATACAAAATGGTAATGCCAAGCTTTTCATGCAAATGTTTAATTTCCATCTGCATTTGCTCACGCAGCTGCTTATCTAACGCGCCTAGTGGTTCATCCATCAACACGAGTTTAGGCTCAAACACTAATGCTCGCGCTAACGCAACACGCTGTTGTTGACCACCTGATAACTGCTTCGGATATCGAGTCGCAACATGCTCAAGCTCGACCATTTCTAATACACTCTGAACTTTGCTTTGAATCGTGTCACTGTCGAGTTTTCGCACCTTTAAAGGAAACGCAAGATTCTCAGCAATGGTCATATGTGGAAACAACGCATAGTTTTGAAACACCATACCAATATCACGCTTGTGCGGCGCGAGATGATTGACAGGAACGCCATCGATATAAATGTTTCCACCGGTCACAGTTTCAAAGCCTGCTAGCATCATCAAGCAAGTGGTCTTGCCCGATCCTGACGGCCCCAACATAGTAACGAACTCTCCAGGAGCAATATCTAAGTTGAAGTCTTTCACCACCAAATTTGTGCCATCGTAGGTTTTCTTAACGTGTTGAAAGCTGACATAGTCCTTGTTTTCCGTGCTCATGACTTCCCTCTTCTCATTTTTTGAATATTACGAATGAGTAGAGCGTAAGTTAACGCTCTACTAAACAGCACAATTACAGATTGTATTTGGATAGGTCTAAGCGGGTTTCTAACGCATGTTCAACCATTTGAATGACTTGTTGACGCTCTTCACCTTGTAAGAGTTGGCGTGGCGCACGAACCTGTTCAGAGCCACGTCCGCAGACTTGCTCGGCCAATTTTATGCACTGAACCAGCGTAGGAATGGTGTCTAAACGCAGTAGCGGTAAGAACCAACGGTAGATTTCTAACGCTTCAGCATAACGACCTTGGCTTGCCAGTTTATAAATCGCGACGGATTCTTCTGGGAATGCGTTGGTTAAACCAGAAATCCAGCCGGTCGCACCTAGCATCAATGATTCAAGAGCGATGTCATCAACACCACTGAACACGGTAAAGCGGTCATCAAATTTATTGTAAAGCTCAGTGATACGACGAGTATCAGTGGTCGACTCTTTGATAGCTACAATACTTTCAAACTCAGCCAGTTTCGCCATAATATCGAGGTTTACATCGACACCATAAGCAACCGGGTTGTTGTAAATCATGATTGGCATTTCTGGCGTTGCTTCTGCTAGCGTGCGGTAATATTCGAACGTTTCGCTCTCAGACGTGCGGTAAACCATGGCAGGCATCACCATACAACCATCGATACCAATTTTGTGCGCATCCTGCATGTAATCAACAGCTGCTGTGGTAATAGACTCTGCTGTACCAGCAATCAAAGGCACACGGCCATTTACGACTTCTTTTGCCGCTTGCAAGACCTGGCGTTTCTCCTCCGGGTACAACGCACAGTTCTCACCGACAGTACCCAAGCAGATAATGCCATTCACACCATCTTTAATCTGGTTGTCTATAACGGTTTGCGTTGCGTCTAAGTCGATTGACTGATCTTGACGAAATTGCGTACTGACCGCCGGATAAACACCTTTCCAATCAATTTTCATGAACTACTTTCCTTATATGTATATTGTATGCAATTTAAATGGACGAGCGAAAATGCTCAGACATGGCTATCTATGCCAT
>NZ_WXWT01000185.1:0-8612 GCF_009904725.1 Vibrio sp. V43_P6S15P86 | reverse complement strand
CATAAATGAAAAAGCAGCATTGGCGACGCCGTTCGCTTTTTCCAGACAGCATTGTGACACAACGGAAAGTGACTGTTTTGCAGAGAGGAGCTCGATATGAAAGTGCTTCTAGATCAACGCAGGATTTCAATGTTGTGCACGTCAATCACCGACAATTGTTGAGTGAAGGCGTCATTAATTATGAACAGTTATCTTTACTTCAGCGCTTGTTGGATAGAAGCGTCGTCGATAGCCTGTGCGCAAGCCAGTTGGTGAAAACGTATCAAAAGCTCGGTGCGTCGCTTGACCGATTCGCCATGCGTTTATTTTTGGAAATTGGGTCGCAGCTCAGTGATAGCCGCACACTCGTGACCTTTGAACAAAGACTGGAATACATCAACGCGCGTCTTGGTTTTCGCTTCAATTTAGCGGTGCCAAAAACGTTGATGCTTTGTTTTCATTTATCGCTAAACGAGTGGATTAACCGTCAAGTTGATCAAAGCGCTTTGCATGCCTCCATTAAAGTGGAACAGCTTATCAATCAGCTCGATATTCAAAAGGAATATTGGTCGAAACTATTGGGAGAGGACACCAGTGCGGTGTTTGTACAACAGCAACTCGATTTAATTGAGCGCCAACAACACCAGTTGAAAGATCAACTCGGGACGTTGAGTGAACAACAGATGCAAGTGATTGAATGTCATCGTTCGTTAATTGAGAAGTGGCAACCGTCCTTAGACGAGCTCAAAGGGTTCGCAGAGTACACTTCTACGACGGCTCAGTTTATCTCTGAGTGGAAAAAGTGGTGTTCGGAAGTTCGACTTGAGGCTCCTGAGCTGAACGAAGTCTGGGATGCATGCGATGTGGTTTACAACGACCAAAATGCGGTTGCGAAAGTATGGCAGTGGTTCAAGAGCATGCAAATTGTTGGCGACATCGATCACTACTATTTTGACACTCAAAGCGGCCAGTGCGGCCAGGCTTGCAATCACCTCAGCCAGATTTAAATAGGGCGTTAAATGTTAGATAAGATGATGAAATCTTTAGCGGAAACGCTAAAGGTAGGGGATTTTATTGCCTCAGAAAATGGCTCTTACAACATCGAGGTTGATCAGTTGTCACTGACCATCAAACAACACGCATCATGGTTTTTATGGGAAGCGGCTTTACCTTTCCAGTTTAAAGAGCATCTAGATTATCAACAAGAACAAGCGTTACAACGTTGCATGCAGCTCTCATTAAAAACAATCCGTGAAGATGGCTGCGTACTAACAGCAAATGATGATCAGCAGCTAATTTTACAAAGCAAAGTGAGGATCGAGGACTGTTCGATTGAGCTGTTCTCTTCTTTGCTTTCCAAGCACGTTAATCTATGTGAGCGTTATATGGCATTATTGGAGCACGAGCGCGTGAACCACACGATTAATCATAATGTGTGGTTGCCATGATGCGAAAAGTCTTTCCGAACATCAGACGTACTGCCACAAAAATACTGTTGTGTGCTGTGAGCTTTGCTCCGTTGGGATTCGCACAAGCAACAGACTTACACTGGCCCGAACAACCATTCCGATACTATGCAGATAACGACTCATTAAAAGAGTTGTTGAATAACTTTGGCGCAAACTATCGCGTTTCGGTTTCGGTGAGTGACAAAGTTAATGATCGAGTGAGTGGACGTTTTACTCCTGATGATCCGGCTGAGTTCCTCGACTACTTATCGCAAGTCTATAACTTGATGTGGTATTTCGATGGTGCCGTCTTACATGTCTATAAGGCGACAGAAACGCGCTCACGTTTACTCCAATTAGAATTATTGACCGCCAGAGAGCTACGAAGCACGTTAATTTCCACTGGAGTGTGGGATTCGCGCTATGGGTGGAGAGCCGCTGAAAGTAAAGGGTTGGTTTATCTTGCAGGTCCTCCACGTTATGTCGACTTAGTTGTACAAACGGCCGAAGCATTAGAAACGCGCCTGCTGCAGAAATCGAATTCAACCGACGAGTTATTCGTTGAAATAATTCCTTTGAAGTACGCTTCTGCAACGGATAGAGAAATTGCATATCGAGATCAGACCATTACGGTTCCGGGTATCGCCTCGGTTTTAAAGCGAGTCGTGTCTGGTGTTCAAACTCAAGTCACGAGCGCGTCGAGTAAAGAAGTTACCAGTTCAGATAAGCCTGTAAAAAGCAATAAAACCGCCTCAGTTCATGGCGGAGCAACGGTTGAAGCAGAGCCGGGCCTTAATGCGATTATTGTTCGTGATACTCAAGCGCGATTACCGCTCTATCGCAAACTGGTCGCTCAATTGGACCAACCGCAATCAAGAATTGAAGTTGCGTTATCGATTGTCGACATCAGTGCCAACGATTTAAGTCAGTTAGGCGTGGATTGGCGAGCGGGAGTGTCTGTCGGAAATAATCGAATTGTTGATATCAAAACAACAGGGGATGTGAGTTCGGGTGATGTGACTCTCGGCAGCGGACAAAATTTTAAGTCTTTGCTTGATTCAACCAATCTGAATTACCTGTTGGCTCAAATCCGATTATTGGAATCTCAAGGCAGTGCTCAAGTGGTTTCAAGACCAACACTGCTAACCCAAGAAAATGTCGAAGCGGTACTGAACAACAGCAGCACGTTTTACGTCAAGCTGGTTGGTAAAGAGACCGCAGCACTGGAAGAGGTCACGTATGGCACGTTACTGAGAATTGTCCCGCGTATCGTTGGTGACAGGTTTGCAGCCCGACCAGAAATCAATCTGAGCCTTCATCTCGAAGACGGGGCAAAGATTACCGATGGTGGTGTCGACGACCTTCCTTCCGTTCGTAAAACTGAAATCAGTACCTTGGCGACGGTGAAGCAAGGACAGAGCTTGCTCATCGGTGGTGTGTACCGAGATGAAGTGAGTCATCAGTTACGTAAAGTACCACTGTTGGGAGACATCCCATATTTAGGTGCGTTGTTTAGAAGTAATACCAACACTAAACGCCGCACGGTGCGCATGTTTATTCTAGAACCGCGAATCGTTGTGGATGGTATTGGCGATAGTGTGTTGATTGGTAATGAGTACGATCTGCGACCAAGCATTGGCAAGCTCAACAACATTTCCAACAACAGTGCTGAATTTAAATCGGTCGTCGAAGTGTATAGCTGCACATCAAAGACTCAAGCAGAGCGCTATCAGCAAGACTTATTGTCACAGCAACAGTCGTCTCAATTGACGCAGTGCCAATTGCCGACAGGGCAAAAGGGTTGGCGTGTAAAAGTATTGGAATGCGATGACTCACAAAGTGAGTGTGTGCGTCCATCAGAGGAGCCTTAACCGCGATGCAGCAATGGAAAATTCGTATTTTATCAGGCGTGCATTCCGGAGTTGAAGTCACCTTACCTGAGGGCGCTCTTGTGCTTGGCAGTGACGACTTTATCGCAGATCTCGTGCTGTCTGATGCTGGGGTCGAAGCTAACCATTTCACGTTGGTTTGCCAGCAAGACTCGGTCATTTTACGAGGCTGCAAAGAGGCAAATATTAACGGTGAAAACATCTCTGTTGAAGATGATGGGATCGAGTTGTCACGCCATGCCGTTGTCTCTGTAGGCGTTGTGAAGTTCGCACTGGGGTACGCAGAAGATGCGTTAATCGTGAGTAACGTCAGCGACGAATCTAGCGAACAGGATACACCTGTTGTTGCTGTACAACGCTCTAGCTGGAAAAAAACAACGCTCATCGCCTTGCTTTGTAGTTTTGTCCCGAGTGTCATTTTTGCTGGTATGTGGTACAGCCAAGCTAACGGAAACAATAATGAGACTGTCACAGAAGCAGAACCCATTGTTTTGGTGCGCAACATCTTAGGCGAGCTCAAACTTAGCGACGTTCGTGTGGAATGGAATGCCGCCGCACGCCAAGCGGTTTTGGAAGGCTATGTTGAAGATCGAACTCAGAAACTCGATCTGCTTGGTCGAATTGATGTATTAGGTATCAATTACAAAAGTGACTTAAGAACGATGGAAGAAATCCGTCGCGGGGTTCGATTTATTTTGCGAAACCTCGGCTATCACCAGGTGAAAGTCGAAAATGGGGATGAGACGGGCACACTGTTACTGACGGGTTATATCGATGATGCCAGCCGCTGGAACCAAGTTGAGCAAATTTTAGAGCGAGACGTACCGGGCCTAGTAGCGTGGAAGGTCGAACTGCAAAGAGCGGGTGCCTACATGGATACGCTAAAAGCCTTATTGACGGATGCGGAGCTACTGAAAAAAGTCCAGTTGGTTACCAGCGGTGATCGCATCGAAGTACGCGGGGAACTTGATGATATCGAAACGACTCGATTTTACGGTGTGACTCGAGACTTCCGAGAACAATATGGTGAAAAACCGTATTTAGTTTTGAAATCCATACCTAAGGTGAGTAAAGGCACCAACATCGATTTCCCGTTTCGTAGCGTTAACTTTGGTCAGGTTCCATATGTGATTCTGACCGATAACGTTCGTTACATGGTTGGTGCAAGAACGCCTCAAGGCTACCGCATATCCAGTGTTACGCCTGCTGGCATTGAGCTGGTCAAAGGCGGGCGGGTGATAACAATAGAACTCGGATACGAGGGCGAGACGAACAATGACAAATCTTGAACAAATTTTAAATAACGACAAAAACGGTGCGGAAGTGCACAAGATTAAGAGCAAGCTCTTAGAAGCACAAGCGGTGGTGAAACGTCAGTTGGATTTAGGGTGCTCACCACAACAGTACCAATTGCTACTCAAACAGTATGAAGCTTACATCGCCGCACATGCGGTCGTTGAATCATACGAAGCGAACTAAAAATACGAGGAAGTCTTATGTCATTTTACGATGCTAGTAACAGTGTAAACCTTGATGATGTTAAAACTAAGTTAGAAAAACAAGCGAAAGATGCCAACACAGAAGTGACGACTGCCATCAAGAACCTAGAAACAAACGCCGATGATCCATCTAAGCTGGCTGAACTTCAGCACGCGATCAACAAATGGTCTGTTGTTTACAACATCAATGCGACCACCACTCGTGCGATTAAAGATGTGATGCAGTCGATTCTCCAGAAGGTATAAAGCATGGAACGAGAAATGCGCCAATTGCTGGCTGAAATCGCGCTGATGGCAACCGGTATGCATCGTCATCAAGAAGCTAATACGATAGCGGACGGCCTTGAAGCAAGCTCCGGTTCTGAAGAGACCGTGGTGATGATTCGTGCAATGAGCCTCATGAATAAAGGCTTGTACGAAGAGGCTCATCAATTGCTCGAACCACTTTGCAACGCCTATCCAGATCTGATCAGTTTAGCGGCCCTTGCTTCCGCCAAAGCTGGTTTATTGAGCAAAGCGGAAAGTTGGGTAGAACTCGCATCACAGGGAAGCGAAGAAAGCCAAGCATTTGCAGCAAGCTTTTCTCAGGACATTAGGAACCTTGGATGATCGTTGATTCAAGTAATCTAACTCTTCAGCCTCAACCTCTGCGCCAATCGGAGTCGCGCCATTATGAGCGGAGCGATGAAGATAAGATGAATATGCTCATGGAGCGTAATGCCAAGCAAGCGGAAGCCTCACACGCCTCTCCAAAAGAGACGTTAGAGAAAACAGAAGCGAAACTGGCGGACATCAAAGCGTGGTATGAATCACTAAAAGAGGCAGATGTTGTCAGTAAACAAAGCGTCTTATCGTCGTTGAATGAAGCGTTCTCCGATCCTCAAGTTAAACGAGAGGCAATGTGGTACGCCTTTTATGAGGCGAAGAGTGCAAAGGGCACCGAACACCCGCAAGCCGATTTATTAAAGGTGTTGAAGCAGGAGTTGCTAGGGGATTTTTCGGGCCAGCTTATTGCCGAGCCACCTGTCGATAAAGCAGCACTTAAAGAAATGTTGGCGCAGCATTTTCCACTTGGTGCCCAGAAAGAACAAGCCTTGTGGCACTGCTGGGCTGAGTTGAAGTCGTTACCTGATATGGCATCAACGCTGGACATGGTCCGTGATGAGCTTAGCTTCATGATCCAAAAAAATGCGATGGTGAAAAACATCGTGACTCATAGTCACAAGTTAGATTTGTCTTAGGAGTACATATGATAAACACGCAGTACACCGAGGTGATGCAAACCAACATTGATAAGTTGCAGGATGCACAAGTCGAGGAAGGTTTAAGTGAACGTTTCGAACAAGCTATGTCGGTTCCCGAGGCGAATAATGGCTTGGAGGGCGGTTTGCTCGAAAACATCAGCGAGTTAAAAAATACTATCGATAACGCGAAAAGTAACCTGCAAGACAACATGAAGATGGTGGGTGATGATCCGGCGCAATTACTGCAAATGCAGTGGGCACTGACGCGCATTACTTTTCAAGAAGAGCTGATCGCGAAAACCGTGGGTAAAACCACACAAAACGTAGAAACCTTATTGAAGGCACAATAGTGATGATGAATAAAATGAGAGCGGTTTTCATCATGCTCACGTTGTTTCTGGTGGGTTGTCAGACCGAGCTGTACACCAACGTAACTCAGAAAGAGGGGAATGAGATGTTGTCGATCTTATTATCCGAAGGTGTCGTTGCAACAAAAGAACCTGACAAAGACAACACCGTCAAGTTAATGGTAGACAGTTCTCAAATCGCCTTCGCTGTAGACGCGCTGAAGCGAAAAGGGTATCCAAGAGAGCAGTTTTCTACATTGAAAGAGGTGTTTCCCAAAGACGATTTGATCTCGTCGCCATTAGCAGAACGAGCACGTTTGGTGTACGCGAAATCTCAAGAACTTTCTTCAACCTTATCTCAAATTGATGGCGTGCTGGTGGCACGTGTTCATGTTGTTTTAGAAGATCAAGATCTACGTCCAGGAGAGCGTCCAACGCCTGCATCTGCCTCTGTGTTTATTAAACATGCGGCGGATATTGCGCTTGATTCGTATGTTCCGCAGATCAAATTATTGGTGAACAACAGTATTGAGGGGTTGAATTACGATCGAATCAGCGTAGTGATGGTACCCTCATCAGAGGTACGAGTTGCTACTCAAAACAATCAATTTAAAAGCATTTTGTCGGTTCAGGTCACCAAAGAGACGGCGAATAATTTTGTCGCCATCCTGGTGTTCTTGGTAGCTGCGCTTATCGGTTCAAATATCGCTACTTTTACTTGGTGCCGTAGGAACACAAAGCGTGGTTAAACCAGAAACACCACTCGCGCAGGTACAACATCAATTTAACTACGCGCCTTGCCAGTACATCCATAAAAGTTGGATAGAACAGCAACAGCCTTGGTTATTAAATATTGAAGGTTGGAGAGATAACCCCATGTTTAACCAATGGTGCATAAATGAGTGGGCGTTATCTCCAGTTCCAGAGACGGCTTTTAACAAACCTTGCCATAGCTTGGCGTTGCTCCCAGCGGATGCGTTGAATCAACTCGTATTGATGGTGGGCGGAGCTTTACATTGTGTGGCAATGCGAGGCGTTGTTTTAAAACATCCGAAACAGGTTCTGAACAACGTCTTTGGATTGGAAGGTGCTCGGTTCTTGATTCAAAACGGGCCGATGTTGTTATCCAGTTGGCCGCAAGGTTGGCAACATCCGTTGCCAGAATCATTGGATGAGCGGTCTGTTGAAGCAAAAATGCAAGCGCTTGGGTACTCCTGGATAAGGTTTGTTTTAGTTAACTCGCCAGAAGACATTGTCCTGCGTTGGCAATTCAAACTAGAACAGCAGCTCAGCGAGAGTACGGAAATGGCTAGCTGGTTGGCAAAAGATCAGCGAGATCTGGCGTATCGACTCACAAAAAAAATCGCAAAACAGGTTATTCCCCAATGGTTTCATTTGTTGAAATAAAAACAGACAACTTGCAGCTGGCACCTGGCTTAAAGGTGCTGAAAGCGAAAGATTATGCCAGTTATCTTGATTCGCAACACTTAGTTGAAGCCGCGAACTCCAAAGCTGAAAGCATAATTGCTAATGCCCAACAAGCCTACGAAACTGAAAAACAACGTGGTTATCAAGATGGCCTTGCACAAGCTAAGATTGAAAATGCGCAAACGATGGTTGAAACCTTAGCACGTTGTAATGACTACTATCAGCAAGTCGAAGAAAAAATGACAGGTGTGGTGTTAGAAGCGGTGCGTAAGATCATCGATACCTTCGATGATGTCGATACCACGGTGAGTGTCGTGCGAGAAGCGTTGCAATTGGTGAGCAACCAAAAGCAGGTCATTTTACATGTCCATCCAGAGCAGGTTGTTGATGTGAGGGAAAAGGTGGCTGGTGTATTGAGTGATTACCCTGAAGTCGGTTACGTTGACGTGGTAGCAGATGCGCGCTTGAAAAATGGAGGCTGCATTTTGGAAACAGAAGTTGGGATCATCGACGCCAGTATTGATGGACAGTTGCATGCATTAAAGCAAGCGATGGTGAAGCAGCTCAGTGAGCGTAAAATTACGATTCATGAATAAATCTTAAAAACTCAGCACTTGCTGAGTTTTTTCATTTTAATGCCTTTAAACAAAAAAAATCCGACCATTTCTAAAATATTCATTGCCATAAATCCTTAAGAATACACCTAAGAAAGCTGCTTAGTTGATAAGTGTTGCAACCAAGCAGCGCCTCTAAAACAACAAAAATAGGATTATTTAGT
>NZ_WXWT01000486.1:0-8685 GCF_009904725.1 Vibrio sp. V43_P6S15P86 | reverse complement strand
CGTATACTTATTGACTTTAGGTATACAAAAAGTGGTCTAAGCATACACAACATTCATTAATTAAAAGACAAGGGTTATCTGTGAAGCAGACGTTAAAACTAACAGATATTATCGCAGTAGGCTTTATGCTATTTGCGTTCTTTTTAGGTGCGGGCAATATCATCTTTCCACCTCTAGCGGGTCAGCTAGCCGGTGAAAACTTAATGCCAGCGATGTTTGGTTTCTTGCTAACAGCGGTAGGTCTACCTCTTATTACTATCGTTGCTATTGCTGTTGCTGGTGGTTCTTGGGATCACTTAACGCAAGACCTTCCGAAAAAAGCAGCGGTTATTATGGCTGCGTTGATCTTCATCATCATCGGTCCTGCGTTTGCTGCGCCTCGTACTGGCCTAGTGGCTTACGAGATGGCGGTGAAACCTTTCTTCCTTGAAGCGTCACAAACGCATCTCACTGCATTTTCAGTGATCTTCTTTATTGCGGCGATGATGTTCTCATGGTTCCAAGGCCGTTTGATTGATCTTATCGGTAAAGTACTGACGCCGGCATTGTTCGTGGGTTTGATCATTCTTGCTGTCGCGGTATTTATTGATCCTCAAGGTGACATGCTGGGCGCGCACGGTGAGTACTTAACGCAACCACTGACCAAAGGCTTCCTAGAAGGCTACAACACAATGGATACGTTCGCGTCATTGATGTTTGGCATGCTGATGGTTGATGCACTGCGAGGTAAAGGCATTACTGAGCGTTCTGCAACCACTAAGTATCTGATCTATGCAGGTTGTATTGCCGCTGCCGGTCTTGCGTTTGTTTACATCTCACTATTCTACTTGGGCGCGACGAGTGCAACTGTTGCTGCTGGTGCAGATAACGGTGGTCTGGTACTTAGCCAATACGTTCAAGCGCTGTTTGGTCCATACGGTCAAATCGTTCTGTCTGTCATTGTATTACTAGCGTGTTTGACAACGGCTATTGGCTTGATTTCTGCGTGTTCAGACTTCTTCAGCTCGAAAACGCCACTGTCATACAAGCAATGGGTACTTATTAACGGGTCTGTTTGTGCGTTGGTTGCGAATGTCGGCCTTGCACAACTGATTTCTCTGTCAGTGCCAGTATTGTTTGCGCTGTACCCTGTGGCGATTGCGTTGGTTGCACTAACATTTGTACGCAGCAAACTGCCAAATCCACGTTTTGCTTACCGCGCGGTACTGCTTGTATCTCTGCTGTTTGCGTTGGTTGATGCGGCAAAAGTATCGGGTGTTGATGTTTCTGCGTTTAACATGTTGCCACTATTCGAAGTGGGCATGGGTTGGGTGCTTCCAACATTTGCGGCTATTGTGTGCATGTTCTTCATCGCGAAACCTCGTCCAGAGCTAGCACAAGAAACAGCGTAATAACTTCGCACTATCAAGATATTAAAAAGCCCGATGAATGACTTCATCGGGCTTTTTATTTTTTATCTTTGAAGCGTTCACACTATTAAAGTGTGTCGTGGAACTCCACAAGAACTTGTTCACACCATTTTTCGATGCGCTCATCACTCAGTTCGTACTGCGAGTCTTCATCTAACGCTAGTCCAACAAACTTTCTGCCATCTTCAATCAGTGCTTTCGATGCTTCAAATTCGTAGCCTTCATTTGGCCAGTAACCGATAAAGGTTGCGCCAGTCGCTTGTAATTCATCGTGAAGTAAGCCCATCGCGTCCAAATACCACTCACCGTAGCCTTCTTGGTCACCCAGGCCAAACAGCGCGACAACTTTACCTTTTAATGGTGTTGTTGCGATGTCTTGCCAAATCGCGTTCCAATCTTCTTGGATTTCACCAAAGTCCCAAGTTGAGATGCCAAGGAGTAATAAGTCGTAGTCTGCCATTAGTGATAACGGTGTCTCTTTCACATTGTGAATGTCGACAAGGTCTTCACCAATAATGGTACGAATTTTCTCTGCTGCCATTTCGGTGTAGCAGGTCGTTGAGCCGTAAAAGAGTCCGATTTTCATTATATTCATCGTTATTTGTGTTGCTGTTGTGGAAGATTCTAACCATAAATTGAGGAAGATTGCAGCGAATATCCTAAGCGGGATGATTTTTTTATGGTATTGGATCGGTAGGTGCCTTAATCTAAGTACTGTAAATATAAACAGATAAGGAAGCGTTCATGACGGCACAACAGCCTGTCAATCAACAAGATTTTTCGCTTGTTGAGCAATTCTTAGATGCGATGTGGATGGAGCGTGGGCTATCAGAGAACACGCTGGCTTCCTATCGAAATGATTTGATGAAGCTGCTCACGTGGATGGAGAAACATCGCTACCGTCTTGATTTCATGAGTTTGTCTGGCTTGCAAGAATACCAAAGCTACCTTGTAGACTTGGATTACAAGCAGACGTCCCGTGCGCGTATGTTGTCGGCAATTCGCCGTTTATTCCAATATCTGCATCGTGAGAAAGTACGTGCTGATGATCCGAGTGCGCTCTTGGTCAGTCCTAAACTGCCACAACGCTTGCCCAAAGATATTAGTGAAGAGCAAGTGGACGCCTTGCTCGAAGCGCCAGACCCGAATGATCCTGTGGAATTGCGGGATAAAGCGATGCTGGAACTGCTGTATGCGACTGGTTTGCGTGTGACGGAATTGGTCAGTTTAACTATGGAAAACATAAGTTTGCGTCAAGGTGTTGTGCGTGTCACAGGTAAAGGCGGTAAAGAGCGCTTAGTGCCAATGGGGGAGAACGCGGTAGATTGGATCGAGACGTTTATTCAACAAGGGCGCCCTGCGTTACTTGGTGATACATCATCTGATATTGTTTTTCCTAGCAAACGCGCAAGGCAAATGACTCGTCAGACGTTTTGGCACCGTATTAAGTACTATGCTTTGATAGCAGGGATTGACACTGAACAGCTGTCGCCGCACGTACTGCGTCATGCCTTTGCCACGCATTTATTGAACTATGGCGCAGATCTCAGGGTCGTACAGATGCTATTAGGACATAGTGACTTATCGACCACGCAAATTTATACTCACGTGGCGACTGAACGATTGAAGCAGATCCACAGTCAACACCACCCAAGAGCATAACAATGGTTAGATTCATCCATGTCTTCTTGGAAAAACGATTTTATATTAAGGTGAATTTCATGAGCGTATTACGCCGACTAACTCTGCTGACTTTACCATTTTTTGTTACCGCTTGTGGTGCAGAAGAAAGTCAGGCTAAAACGGACACTCCTGCACAGCAAGTGGCACCAGCTGCGCAAAGCAGTTTTGATGAAGCGGCATTAAAAACTAAGTTCTCAAAGCTTGGTTTATCTATCGTTGATATTCAGCCATCAGAAGTTGCTGGTTTATTGGAAATCCAAACTAATGGCGGGATCTTGTTCGCTTCAAATGATGGTAGCCATTTTATCGCTGGTACGCTTTATGCCATCAATGACGATGGTAGTTACAAAGATGTCATTGCAGAGCGCCAAGCGCCGCTTAATGCGGAGAAAATCGCGCAGTTCTCCGATAGCATGATTGAATACAAAGCAGACGATGAAAAATATGCTGTGACGGTATTTACTGATATCACTTGTGGTTACTGTGTGCGTCTGCACAGCCAAATGCAAGGCTATAACGATCTAGGCATTACAGTGCGCTACATGGCTTACCCTCGCCAAGGTGCTACTGGCCCAGTGGCAGAACAAATGGCGACGATTTGGTGTGCTGAAGATCCAAAGTCGGCAATGCACAATGCGAAAGTGAATCGTACGTTTGATAACCCTGCGAAAGACTTAAAACAGTGTAAAGAAACCATTCAATCGCATTACAATTTAGGTCGCCAATTGGGAATTTCTGGTACGCCAGCGATCTTCTTACCGAATGGCGAAATGGTTGGCGGTTACCTACCACCTGCAGAGCTATTGAAACGTTTAAAGCAACAATAATCCTTTAGGAGCAGAGCCGGCAAAGTCGCCGGCTCTTTTCAAGCATGATAGAAATTCAACGACGTCCTGAACCTGATCTTTCCCTTCTTCCTGATTCCATTCCTCCGATTCTCAAACGTATCTACATCAACCGTGGGATTACGGATCCTGCGCAACTAGAAACGTCAGCTCGTGGTTTGCATTCTTACCAAAAACTCGGGGGGATTGAGCAAGCTGTCGAGCTTTTGTTTCAGGCAATAAAAGAACAAAAACGCATCATCGTTGTCGGTGATTTTGACGCTGATGGCGCGACGAGCTCTGCATTGTCGGTGCTCGCGCTGCGTATGCTTGGTAGTCACAATGTGGACTACCTAGTACCGAATCGTTTTGAAGACGGTTATGGGTTAAGCCCAGAAGTCGTTGACCAGGCATTAGAGCTTGGCGCTGAGATGATCATGACGGTAGATAACGGTGTGTCATCAATCGAAGGCGTGCGTTACGCAAAAGAAAACGGCATTACCGTGCTCGTTACCGACCACCATTTACCGGGACAAGTGTTGCCTGATGTGGATGCAATGGTGAACCCAAACCTTGAGAGCTGTCATTTTCCGTCTAAAGCGCTCGCTGGTGTCGGGGTCGCGTTTTATCTCATGATGGCACTATGCGTTCATATGCGAAAACACAATTGGTTTACTGAGCAGGGCATGCAAGAGCCTAAGTTGATGGAACTGATTGACCTTGTTGCACTGGGTACCGTCGCCGACGTCGTTCCATTGGATGAAAACAACCGCATTCTTGTACACCAAGGCTTGCAACGTATTCGTGCGGGCAAAGCGCGCCCTGGCATTCAAGCATTGATTGAGGTCGCGAAGCGTGATGCGCGTCGTTTGGTGGCGTCCGATTTTGGTTTTGCTTTAGGTCCTCGTATCAATGCTGCTGGTCGCCTTGATGACATGTCATTTGGTGTTGAACTGTTGATGTGTAACAACATTCACGCCGCTCGTCGTATGGCAAGTGAACTGGATGGTTTGAACCAAACTCGTAAAGAGATTGAAGAAGGCATGAAGCAAGAAGCGATGGCTTTCTGCGAGCGTCTTCAGTTTGGTGAAGGCAGTGAGCTTCCTTATGGCTTAGCCTTGTTCCAACGTGATTGGCACCAAGGTGTGATTGGTATTTTGGCCTCGCGCATCAAAGAGAAGTTTCACCGTCCTGTCATCGCATTTGCTGATGGCGGAGAAGGGACAATTAAGGGCTCGTGTCGTTCGATTCCGGGGTTACACATGCGTGATGCGTTGGATTTCATCGACACGCAAAACCCAGGTTTGATCATCAAATTTGGTGGTCACGCGATGGCGGCAGGCTTAACAATTAAAGAGCAGGATTTCGAACGTTTCAGCCGTTTATTTGATGAAGTGGTAAAAAAGGAACTCGATGAAGCGGCGCTAAAAGGCGTGATCATGTCAGATGGTGAACTTAAGCCTGAAGAATTCTCTATGCATGTCGCTGAACAGCTACGGTCTGGTGGCCCTTTTGGACAAGCCTTCCCTGAACCAATCTTTGATGGTGAGTTTAAAGTGTTGCATCAAAAGCTGGTGGGTGAGAAGCATCTTAAATTAATGTTAGAGCCGCTATACAAAGGTCACCCTACCAATGTGATGATCGACGGCATTGCATTTAATGTCGATTTGCGTCGCTGGCCGGATGCATCAGTTAAAACGGTACGTTTAGCTTACAAATTGGATGTGAATGAATTTCGTGGTAATCAATCACTGCAATTGATGATCGATCATATCGAAGCTAAGTAATATCTAGATTAACCTTTCTTATAGAGTACGGTTGCCCCTAAGAGGGTGTAAAATTTTATGACCGTGCTCTCTCTAACCGCAATCTGATTTCTCATCCGAAATTTTCCTGTATCTCGGTCACATTTTTCAGTAGAATTTCTCGGTTAAATTCTATTCTAAAATGTTGAGTAAACATGTTTGAAATCAATCCAATTAAAAACCGTCTGCAGGACGTGTCTCAGCGCACAAATGTCCTGAGGGGGTATCTTTGACTATGACGCGAAGAAAGAGCGTCTAGAAGAAGTCAACGCAGAGCTTGAACAACCTGATGTATGGAACGAACCTGAACGTGCACAAGCACTGGGTAAAGAGCGTGCATCGCTAGAAGCGGTTGTTGAAACTATTGATCAACTAGAGCAAGGTGTAGAAGACGTAGAAGGTCTTCTTGAGCTGGCTGTAGAAGAAGAAGATCAAGAAACATTTGACGAAATCGAACCAGAACTTGCTGAGTTGGAAGAGAAGCTAGAAAAGCTTGAATTCCGTCGTATGTTCTCGGGTGACCATGATAGTTCAGATTGCTACATCGATTTGCAAGCTGGCTCTGGTGGTACGGAAGCACAAGACTGGACCAACATGCTGCTGCGTATGTACCTACGCTGGGCAGAGGCGAAGGGCTTCAAAGCTGAAGTGATTGAAGTCTCTGAAGGTGAAGTCGCGGGTCTTAAGTCGGCAACAGTTCGCATCTCTGGTGAGTATGCGTACGGTTGGTTGCGCACTGAAACGGGCGTTCATCGTCTTGTTCGTAAATCTCCGTTCGATTCAGGCGGCCGTCGCCATACGTCATTTGCGTCTGCGTTCATCTATCCAGAGATTGATGAAAACATCGACATCGACATTAATCCTTCTGACCTACGCATCGACGTTTACCGTGCGTCAGGCGCAGGTGGTCAGCACGTCAACACCACAGAATCTGCGGTACGTATTACGCACGTACCAACGAACACCGTGGTTCAGTGTCAGAATGACCGTTCTCAACATAAGAACAAAGATCAGGCAATGAAACAGCTTCGAGCGAAGCTATTTGAGCTTGAATTGCAAAAGCAAAACGCGGAAAAACAAGCTAATGAAGACGCTAAGTCTGACATTGGCTGGGGTAGCCAGATCCGTTCTTACGTATTGGATGACTCACGTATTAAGGACCTCCGTACGGGCATTGAAAACCGTAATACTCAAGCGGTTCTTGATGGCGATCTGGACAAATTTATTGAAGCTAGCCTGAAATCAGGCCTATAAAGCTTTTCACCGACAAAAACAGGATACATCGAAAATGACTGATGCTGTTCAAAACGAAACTGTACTAGAAGAAAATAAGCTGATTGCTGAACGCCGCGCTAAACTGGATGAAATCCGAAAGAGCTGCAAAGCAAACGGCCACCCAAACGACTTCCGTCGTGACGCACTAGCGGGCGACCTTCAAAAAGAGTTCGGTGAAAAGACGAAGGAAGAGCTAGAAGAGCTTAACCACGTGGTTGCAATTGCTGGCCGTATTATGGCTAAGCGTGGTCCATTCCTAGTAATTCAAGAAACATCTGGCCGTATCCAAGCTTACGCTGCTAAAGACGTACAAAAAGAGCTAAAAGAGAAATACCAAGGTCTTGATATCGGTGACATCATCGGTGTTAAAGGTGCGCTGCACAAATCTGGTAAGGGTGACCTATACGTGAACATGGAAGAATACGAGTTGCTAACTAAAGCACTTCGTCCACTTCCTGAGAAGTTCCACGGTCTTACTGACCAAGAAATGCGTTACCGTCAGCGTTACGTTGATCTGATTGTGAACGAAGATTCACGTAAAGCATTTATTGTACGTTCTAAAGTAATGTCTGCAATTCGTAACTTCATGATCTCAAAACAGTTCATGGAAGTAGAAACGCCGATGATGCACGTGATCCCTGGTGGTGCAAGTGCACGCCCATTCATCACGCATCACAACGCGCTAGACATGCCAATGTACCTACGTATTGCACCTGAGCTATACCTGAAGCGTCTAGTGGTTGGTGGCTTCGATCGCGTATTCGAAATTAACCGTAACTTCCGTAACGAAGGTCTTTCTCCACGTCATAACCCAGAATTCACTATGATGGAATTCTACATGGCGTACGCGGATTACAAAGATCTGATGGACTTTACTGAAGAACTACTAAGCTCGGTAGCGCAAGAAGTTCTGGGTTCAACATCAATGCCTTACGGTGATGAAACGGTTGAATTTGGTGGCACTTACACTCGTATGAGCATGTTTGAAGCAATCAAGCAGTACAACCCAGATCACGCGCAAATCCAAGCGCTAACCGAAGAAGATCTACAACACCGTGAACTGATGGTTTCTATCGCGAAATCAGTACATGTTGAAGTAGAAGACTTCTGGACATGCGGTCAGCTTCTAGAAGAAATCTTCGGTGAAACAGCAGAACCTAAGCTAATGCAGCCAACGTTCATCACTGGCTACCCAGCGGACATCTCTCCATTGGCTCGCCGTAGCGATGACAACCCGTTCTTTACAGACCGCTTTGAATTCTTCATCGGCGGTCGTGAAGTGGCGAATGGCTTCTCAGAGCTTAACGATGCAGAAGATCAAGACGCGCGCTTTAAAGCACAGGTTGAAGCTAAAGAGTCTGGTGACGACGAAGCCATGTTCTACGATGCAGATTACATCACTGCACTAGAGCACGGCCTACCACCAACGGCAGGCCAAGGTATCGGTATCGACCGTCTGGTTATGCTACTGACTAACACGCACACTATCCGTGACGTGATCCTATTCCCAGCAATGCGCCCACAAGCGTAATTTGGCAGGATGATCAAAAAAACCACCTTCGGGTGGTTTTTTTATGCCTTTTAGTTAAATAAGTTCAAGTTGTTGCATTTGCTTTTTAATAGGATATGCAAATAAACATTCGCCAAATCTCAATCTATTGCATAGTCTTAATACTGAGACAGACGTGG
>NZ_WXWT01000476.1:0-8733 GCF_009904725.1 Vibrio sp. V43_P6S15P86 | reverse complement strand
GTTATTAAGAATTTCTCATGCTGCCATTTATCTACCACCCGATTTATTCTCAACTTGAGTTGCCAGAGGGGCATCGTTACCCAATTATGAAGTACCAGTACCTCTATGAATCGGTATTGGTACATATGGAGAAAGATAACTGGAAAGAACACGTGCAGTTTTTCCAGCCAGAAGCACTGACTGTTGAGGAAGTAAAACGTGTTCATGACCAGGAATACGTCGACTTGCTAGTGAATGGAAACATGCCAGCTGCGAAGATGCGCCGAATAGGTTTTCCTTGGAGTGAGTCTCTCATTACCAGAACGCTAACTTCAGCAGCGGGCACGGCTTTGACCGCAAATAAAGCACTTGAGTATGGTGTTGCCATTCATTTGAGTGGCGGGTATCACCACGCACACAAAGAGTTTGGCAGTGGTTTTTGTTTATTTAATGACTTAGTGATCGCGGCCAGGCAAGCGCTCGAAGTCGAGCATGTCGATAAAGTATTGATCATTGATAGTGATGTTCACCATGGGGATGGAACAGCAACTTTGTGTCACGATGAGCCAGATATCATCACGCTTTCTTTCCACTGTGACAAAAACTTCCCGGCTAGAAAGCCTCAGTCTGATCTAGATGTGCCTTTGGTACGAGGGACCGGTGATGAGGATTTTTTAATGGCGTTTAAGGAAGTGGTCGATATGGCGCTTAATCTTCATCGTCCTGATTTGGTTATCTACGATGCTGGTGTTGATATACATCAAGACGATGAGTTGGGATATTTTGATGTTTCGACGCAAGGGATTTTAGAACGTGATAGATTTTTAATGCAAACAATGAAATCGCGAGGTATCCCTGTCGCAGCTGTCGTCGGAGGTGGATATCGAACGAATCATGCAGACCTTGTCCCAATCCATTTGCAGCTCATTAATGCCGCTAAAGAAGTTTTTGTTGGTAAGTAAATACAACTAGACGTGAGTATCAACCTGATTAAAAACGGGACACTGAAACGAAAAGGGCGCTAATTTTCTAATGGGCTCTTTCTGAATGTTGCGGAGTGCTTAGTTGTGTTCAAAGAAGGGATTTGTACTAATCTTTTCAATTCTGGATATACGAAAAAGCCCGCTAATTTCTTAGCGGGCTTTTTCTAAATGTGGCGGAGAGATAGGGATTTGAACCCTAGATACGCTATTAACGTATGCCGGTTTTCAAGACCGGTGCTTTCAACCACTCAGCCATCTCTCCGTTGTTGAGGCGCATAATATAAGGCTTTGAAAATGTTGTAAACCCCTAGTTGAACTGATTGGATGTTTACTGCGCAAATTTGTGGTTTGTGTTGTTTAAATAAACAAAAACTCCCCAAAAAGGGGAGTTTGAATAGTATATGGATTGCTAGGTATTAATCGTTTTTAGAATAAAAACGCTGTAACTCAGTTAAACCTTGCATCAAAACTGGCAACTTCGGTGCATCATCTCGAAGTCGTTTGTAATTTTTGTCATACAACTTGTAGTTGCCAAACTTATCGATCACTGTGGTTTGTGAGCTAGTAATTAAGGCAAGCTCACGAGTGTCACCCGCTAGGATCCAACGGCGACGACTTTCGTCAAATAGGTTACGACCACTACTGTAATCATATGGGTTGGAAGATACACCGAGCATATCCTGCAACAACGTGACCGAAAGGTCCAAGTGGCTTGTGCTGTGATTAAATTCACCAGCCAACATTCCTGGCCATTGGATTACCATAGGAACTTGTAACTGATAACGGCTGTAGTTGCTGTTTGCGCCCCAGCTGTTCGTATTGGTTTCGTTAAACTCACTACCGTGATTAGAAGTGATAATCACGATGGTGTTTGTCAATAGTCCATTTTTTTCAAGCTCATCAATAATACTAGCGACGGTTTTATCCGCTGATTTCACCGCATATTCATAAGCTTTTTTGAAGCGATCACTTGCGGACATTTCTTCGTCATTATTTGAAGGGATCGATTCAAAATTATCAACGGTGGTGACTTCGATGTAACTAAACCATGGTTGACTCGCTTTCTCTGTTAACCATGTATTCCAGTTCGCGATAGATTGTTTATCGGTATGAGCTTGCGTGCCATCTAGGTCTTCCGCTAGTTTTAAGTCGCGGAAAATAATCTCTGAGTAGAGATCATCTTCAAACCCACTGCCACTGAATAAACCAAAGTTGTAGCCCTGATCTTTCAGTACATCGAGTAACACCGGCGAAGCACCTTGCGCCTTGATGCTTGAAGCGTAACTGGTTGGTAAGCCGTAGAACAAACCAAAAGCCCCGTAAGTATCATTACTTGAACTGTAATGATTACGGAAGTTCTGATTGTTTTCGGCAAACTCATAGAGGTTAGGCATCTCTTCTGGATTCAGCGCGTCTGCACGCAGGTTATTTACGCTGATCATCAACACGTTGAGCTTATTGACTCGACGGTTAAACTCTAGCTTTTCTAGAGGGTAATTGACTAACTCTACGTTGCCTTCATTTTCCGCTAAGCGTTTTAGGTATTCCTCACGGTCAAGTAGACCATGTTTTTCCATAAAACTCTTTGCCGTCATCGGGTAAGACAATGGGAAGTTTGAACGCTGACTGGTAATTGGGTTGTAGAAGTATGCATCTGCCCAAATATAAACCAAATGGCTGGTCATAAAACTGAGGAAAAATACAGCTGCTAGAGGACGTCCTACGTGCTTATGAGAAAGTTTGCGCTGTTTTCGCCATACCCATTCGGATAGAGCGAGCTGAATAAGGAAGATCAGCGGCATTACAACAAACAGATGTTGAAGATCAGTGCTGAGTGCACTTTTATCTTCGCTGAATAGTAACTCCCAAACGACAGGAGTTAAGTGCAAATTGATCGACTGATACGCTTGGGTATCAATCAATAATATGGTTTGCCCAACGGTCGCGAAAATCACTGCCACCAAACGGAACAATTTCCGCGATGGCAGGATAAACGTTAACGGGAATAGAACGAGCAAGTAAAGCGCGAAAACTAGAAAGCCAAAGTGACCAACCCAAGAAACCGCCAGATAAAACTGACCAAGTAACGTCTCGGGCCAAGGAGACTGAACAATGTAGCGTGTGCCTATCAACATCGATGAGACGATATTGAAGAATGCAAACCAGTGACCCCAACCAACCAGTCGAGATACACGTTCGCCGTATGAGTTTCCGCTGTCTACCATGTATGTGTTCTATTGTCCGTTATTAGTGTGTTTTTGGTGTTTCTAAAGAAGACATCAGCGCCTGAGCAAATTTTTCAGCAATCGCTTTGCGTTGTGAAGCAGCAACACGTTGATTTAAGACATTGGTTGCGATATTTCCGGCAATCATTAGCGTCAACTCAGGAGAAGCAGCGTGTTTTTCAAGAACTGTTGCTACTTCAGCAAGAATTTTCTCTACTTGCTCGTCAGTATATTTAGATGTAATCGGCATAAAGACTCTAATAATGATAGTAAAAGCAGCTTATGATAACCTACAATGCCCATCAACTAAAACCTTGTAGCAAGATAAAATCACTATGAGCCTTCATCTTTCAAACGTTATTCTGCATCAACTGTGCAAAAACGATCAGGACGAGCTAGTTGTAAACTTTCGTCCAGCATCATTAGAGAACGATGCATCTACTGAAAACTTAGTCGCTGAGCTTCACCGAGTATTCCATTCTAAAGCTGGTAAAGGTTTTGGCTCTTTCCAGTCAGACAGCGAATTTCAATTTTGGCTTCAAGAAAAGCGCAAAGGAGAGCGAGATTTTTACGACTTCTCACAAATTAGTGCAAATCGCTTGAAAGAAGAGTTGATTAAGTACCCATTTGCGGATGAAGGTATTTTGGTTTTCGCTGAGTATCAGAGTTTAGCAACGGACTACTTGTTCATCGGTATCTTACCAATGAACCAAAGTTTAAAAGTGACCGAAGGTTTGGACATCAGTGCGACGGATTACCTAGATATCACCAAAATGGATATTGCGGCCCGCATTGACTTGTCGAGCTACGACACTGACAAGGAATCTAATCGTTACTTGCAATACATCAAGGGACGCGTCGGCCGTAAAGTGGCGGATTTCTTCCTAGATTTCCTGCAAGCGGACATCGGCTTAGATACTAAACAACAAAACTTAGTGTTGATGCAGGCAGTGGATGATTTTTGTGCTGACTCGAAGCTAGAAAAGCAAGAAGTGAACGAGTACAAGAAACAAGTTTACGATTACTGCAATGAGCAAATTAAATCCGGTGATGAGGTTCAAATCTCAGAGCTTTCTGGAGAGCTTCCTCCAAGCCAAGATGGCACAAGCTTTATGGATTTCACCAAAGAGCAAGGGTACGAACTTGAAGAATCTTTCCCAGGTGACCGTGCGACGGTTCGCAAACTGACTAAATTTGTTGGCGCTGGCGGTGGCTTGAATATTAGCTTTGATAGCCTATTGCTTGGCGAGCGTATTTTTTATGACCCAGAGACGGATACCTTAACGATTAAAGGTACGCCACCAAATCTAAAAGATCAGTTGAGTCGCAACTAAAACCATATCGTCAAATTAAGAGAGCCAATGGCTCTCTTTTTTTATGTGAATAAGAAACATCCATAGTATATGCTTGTAATTAATGGAGATATGCGAGGGGCGAGTGTTGCTGAAGCTAAAAGAAGGAATTAGGCGGTTTGTTTGGTTCTGGTTCGTTTTATGGTGTGTTTTAGCGCTAGGGATTTGGTTGCAAGCCAAACAAACGATTCAAACCATTTCAACGGTGAATGAGCTAGGAAGCAAAGTCGAAGAAGTCAGACATTTTTTTAACTTCGATCTGCCTTATCGTGTTAAGCACGTCGACCAAGTTTCACTAAAACTTCAGTTAGCCTATGCAGTTCGCTTACAGCTTGAAAGTGAGTTTTCTGAAGGAAAAATCACACCAGATATTACTCAATTGCTTTATGCGACCGATCGATTTTTAGAAAGTGCTCGAGCCTTTGTAGGAAGTGACAGTGAGCTAGTCTCATTAGCCGAGCAGTTGCGAAGGAGCCGTGCCCGAGCTGAAAACTCTGAGCAAATTCAATCAATGTACTATCGCTTAGGCGCACTTGTTTTGGAGTCTATTTTTAGTGACTCAGCAACGAATAGCGATACTTATCGTGATTTAGACCGACTTTTTATCGAGTCGGACACGCTTTCTCCTCAAGAGCGAAGTGCTTTTCAGCGTCAACTTGCCCAGACTTCAAGCGCGCTATCTGCCAAGGCGCAAGGCAGCTATCTAGTTAATCAACTGCTTAATCCTGATTTCCCGAACCAGTTAACTTCGATAAATGACCAGTTGGAACAAAAGTTGATGACCTTTGTTACTTGGTTGTCAGTAATCAGTGGTTTATTTCTTTCTCTTATTTCATGGGGGCTTTTCTCCCAAAGAACCGTTCAGCCGCTAATACCATCAAGAGCAGAGGATAAAGAGTCTGAGCAAGTTGGTGGGTCTTACGTTGTTTTTTCTGCTCAGTCCGAAATCTCTCAAAGCAGCCAAGTTAACGAACAGAGCCCTAATGAGCCGAACACATCGCAAGTGGAAGTCGTGGAACGTGAGCCGTATATAGATATCAATAAGATGCTGGACTCGCTATCGGGAGATGAAAGCGCGGTGCGAATGTTACTTGAAGTCTTTATTCAGGATCACTCTGGCGATGGTTCAAAAATGCATCGGCTATTAGAAGAAGATAAAGAGCAAGCGCAAAGAGCGGCTCATAGTCTTAAAGGGGTGTCGGGAAGTTTAGGGGCAATGCGATTGCACTGCATTTCGGGTGATATTGAACTGTTGATTAAACAAGGGCAAAAAGTGCCGGAAGAGAAACTGACACGTTTAGATGATGTCCTAAAGCAAACCATACTTTTCGCTAACCACGTTCTCAATAGTGAAAAGATACAAGAAGCGCTAACAGATTGATATTGCTCTGACTTACAATCATCAGAGTTGGGGTATTAAAGGCCCGAACTATATGGCTTAGTTCGCTTTATTCCTGTTCCATACAATTTGTTAAAGGTACTTTCATGTCCGTTCGTCGATTGTCTTCAATGATGTTGATAGGGTTGGTTGTGATGCTTTCAGGGTGCTCCCTGTTAGAAGTGAAAATCGAGAGTCAAACCGTCCCTCTTACCAAACAAGAGCTTAATATGCGTCTCCTGACTCGTGAGTATGCGCAACAGTTTTTTGCTCAGGTAGAGCAAGCTGCTGATGCATTGCACGATCAATATGAGCCGCATGATAAAGTCCATCAATCTTATATTTTGCTTTGGAAGATAAATGCTGAAGAAGGTCTTCAAGCCGCAGCATACCAAGTCTCGCCAATGGCAGCACTGATTGATACTTGGACTTTTACGCTACAGATGGATCAATTCTTTACGACTGGCCCTGGTAATGAACTGTTTGCGACAGAGGAGGCAAAGTTAGTTTCTGCTCACTTAGCGAAAGAGGTGGATAAACTGGCTCAATCTCTGTTGAAACAAGAAGCGTACATCAAGACACAAGCGTTTGTTGCAGAGTTCGTTAAGCAACATCCATTCGCGGACTTAAGTATGATCAGGACGCCAGCTTACCGCGGGTGGTTAGATGCGAATCAAATTAGCGAGGAAGAGGCAGTGACTACGCTAGGTACAATGCCAGAAGCATTAGGGGATGTCTCGGATCGTCTAAGCCTTGTATCAGAACAGACCCCCAAAATTATGACTTGGAAGGCGCAGTTATTAGCATTAAATAGCTCTGCCAGCATCGAAAAAGTTAATGCTGCGCTAAATAGCTTACAAGTTACGGCTGATTCGATGAAGGACTTTATTGATAACAACCCAGAGTACATGCGCTATTTAGCAGAGCAAATGGCGGTAGAGTTACAACCTTTGGTTGATGATATTGACCAAAAAACGCAAGCGCGTTTATCTCAATTGGGTGAGGAGCGCCAAGCTTTAGAGCTGATGGTAGCAAGAGAGCGCCAAGAAATCGCGCAGATCATTACCCATGAGCGTGAGAAGTTTGCTCAAGATATGGACCGAGTCTCGCAGGAAGTGGTCAGTTTAGCGATGACCAAGCTGATTGAGCTCGTTAAAAGTACCATTATCTACTTCATCTTGTTTATTGCCGTTATATTCTTTGCACCACTTGGCTTGGGCTATTGGTTTGGTAAGCGTGCAGCAGTGAAAACGCAAGTCAAACAAAGTTAACGTTTGGTTGAGATATAAAAAAGAGCGCTCATGCGCTCTTTTTCTTTGTCTTTCACTCAGAAGAGAGATTCTTCCTATCTATGCGAACTCAAGCGGTTTGCTGCTTCAGTTCACCTTCTGCTTGTTCAACTGCTTCCGCCGTTGGTTCGCATTTATCAACAAACCAACCCATGTAGGAACTGATGATGGTCACAATGATACATACAAAACTTAGCCACATGAACGGTGCATAAGACAGTGTCGCAACACCCAGAATACTTGCCATGTAGATACCGTTGTCACTCCATGGAACCATACCAGATGTTAATGTGCCGCCGAACTCTGCGTTACGAGACAAGTTCTTACGTTTGTAGCCTAGGCGATCGTAGTTCTTCGCACAGATTTTTGGTGTCAGGATAAGTGAAACGTACATCGCTGAACCAAATACGTTCCCCATAAAGGCTGTACCGATTGTACTTGTTGCCAGTGAACCTGCACTTTGAACGCGTTTTTCAAACAGCTTAGCGATAGTTTCTAACACACCCACTTTATCTAGTAGACCACCAAAACCAAGGCCGAATACGATAACTGCTACCGAGCCAAGCATTGAAGACATGCCGCCACGGTTAAGAATTGAGTCAATGAAATCTACGCCTGAAGAAATCGCAAACGGAGCCCAAGCGGTGTTGAACGCGGTTAGGAAGTCTACATCTTGAATCATTACTGCCCAAATAATACCGAGCAGAGAACCAAAACTGATCACTGGGAATGAAGGCATACGCATTGCTAGAAGTGACAATACGATGATCACAGGAACAAATGAGTAAGGCGTGATGTAGAATTGCTGCTCCATCGCTTTAATTACAGAGTCTACCTGGCTCATGTCAACTTGACCTGCGTAGTGGAAACCAAATGCAGTAAACATAATGCCTGTAATAATGTAGCTAATGAGTGCGATCGGCAGCATGCCTTTAATATGTTCCATTACTTCAACGTTAGACATAGATGAAGCAAGGATGACGGAGTCCGATAGAGGCGACATTTTGTCACCAAAGTAACAACCTGAAAGCACCGCACCAGCTGTAATTGGTGCAGGAACGCCAAGGCCTTGGCCAATACCCATCATCGCAATACCGGCAGTACCAGCAGCGCCCCAAGAGGTGCCAGTCGCTAGCGCAGTCAATGAACAGATGATCATGGTTGCTAGCAAAAAGATAGAAGGGTGAATTGCTTTAAGGCCGTAGTAAATAATGGTTGGAACAATACCACCAGAGATCCACGTACCAACAAGCGCGCCAACGGCAAGAAGAATTAAGACGGCTCCAAGTCCATTGGAAATGCCATTTAGTGCAGCTTTTTCCAGATCTTTGTACTGATGACCAAGCTTAATGCCTAATATCATGATAATGAACCAACCGATGTACAGCGCTAGCTGGATCGGTAGGTCTAGCTTGGCAGTGAACGAAAATGCCAGCAGTAGAAATAAACCGAGCGAGATAAATACCTGTATCAAGCTTGGTAGGCGTGGTGTAACTTGCTTCATATGTGCCTCTGTCAATCTTGGAG
>NZ_WXWT01000403.1:0-10855 GCF_009904725.1 Vibrio sp. V43_P6S15P86 | reverse complement strand
GGTTAGAGTTATGCAGAAAAGTGAGTTGAGCAATATTAATATTAGCGAAGAGCAGGTTCTTATTACCCCAGAGGAGCTAAAAACCAAGCTTCCTTTGAGTGAAAAAGCGCGCCGCTTTATTCAAGAGTCTCGCCAAACTATCGCTAATATTATTCATAAAAAGGATCATCGCCTGCTGGTTGTATGTGGTCCATGTTCTATCCACGACGTGGAAGCGGCGAAGGATTACGCAAAACGTCTTAAGGCGCTCTCTGAACAACTAAGTGACCAACTGTATATTGTTATGCGTGTTTACTTTGAAAAACCACGCACCACGGTCGGCTGGAAAGGACTGATTAACGATCCGCACCTCGATGGCAGCTTCGATATTGAACATGGTCTGCATGTTGGACGCGAACTACTAGTGGAATTGGCAGAGATGGAAATCCCGCTCGCGACTGAAGCTCTGGACCCAATTAGCCCACAATACTTGGCGGATACTTTTAGTTGGGCTGCGATCGGCGCACGTACTACGGAGTCACAAACTCACCGTGAAATGGCAAGTGGCCTGTCTATGCCAATCGGTTTTAAAAATGGCACGGATGGTAGTTTGGCAACTGCAATCAATGCGATGCAAGCTGCGTCTTCTAGCCACCGTTTTATGGGGATCAACCGTGAGGGACAAGTAGCGCTCTTGACCACTCAGGGTAATGCTAATGGGCATGTGATCTTACGTGGTGGCAAGCAAACTAACTACGACTCAGTATCAGTTACTGAGTGTGAGCAAGAAATGGCTAAGTCTGGTCTTGATGCATCACTAATGGTGGACTGTAGTCACGCCAACTCACGTAAAGATTACCGTCGCCAGCCATTAGTCGCGGAGGATGTGATTCATCAAATCCGTGAAGGCAATAAATCTATTATCGGCCTTATGATTGAAAGCCATATCAATGAAGGAAATCAATCTTCTGACTTAGCTCTTGAAGAGATGAAATACGGTGTATCTATCACTGACGCATGTATCAATTGGGATTCAACTGAGGCACTATTACGTCATGCACATGAAGAGCTAGTGCCTTTCTTAGAAAATCGTCTAAAGGCTAATTAATACAGGATTTAAGGAACATCAATGGCAGTTGAACTTAACGCATTGCGCGATCAGATTGATGCAGTCGACAAGCAAATGTTGGAGCTATTAGCTCAGCGTTTGGCGCTCGTAGAGAAAGTTGGGGAAGTAAAAAGCGAACATGGTTTGCCTATTTATGCCCCTGATCGTGAAGCGGCGATGCTGGCTTCTCGCCGAGCAGAAGCTGAGAAAATGGGAATTCCTCCACAGCTTATTGAAGATATTCTGCGTCGTACCATGCGTGAGTCTTATGCCAGTGAAAAAGATTCCGGTTTTAAGTGTTTGAACCCTGATTTACGCTCAGTTGTTATTATTGGTGGTAATGGTCAATTGGGTGGCCTGTTTGGGCGTATGTTCAAATTGTCGGGCTATCAGGTCAAAGTTCTCGGCAGTAAAGACTGGGATCATGCGGATGAGATTCTAGACAACGCGGGTTTAGTCGTGGTCACGGTGCCGATTCATCTAACGGAAGGGGTGATCGAAAAACTGGGGAACTTGCCGCAAGACTGCATTCTGTGTGACCTGACTTCTATCAAGTCGAAGCCTCTGCAAGCAATGTTGAATGTGCACCAAGGTCCTGTGGTTGGTTTGCACCCAATGTTTGGCCCAGATGTTCCGAGCCTTGCCAAGCAGGTTATTGTGTACTGTGATGGCCGTGGTCACGAGCATTACCAATGGCTATTGCAACAGTTTGGGATATGGGGCGCAAGCTTGTGCCAAATCGATGCACAAGAGCACGATCATGGCATGACGTTGATTCAGGCGCTGCGCCACTTCACGTCGTTTGCTTACGGTATGCACCTTAGCAAAGAGAAACCGAACATTGAGCAACTGTTAAAGTTGAGCTCACCAATCTACCGCTTGGAGTTGGCGATGGTAGGGCGTCTGTTTGGTCAGGATCCAAACCTCTACGGTGACATCATTCTCTCATCGCAAGAAAACATCGACATGATTAAACGATTCCACCAACGCTTCGGCGAGGCACTTGCGATTTTGGATAGCAAAGATAAAGCCAAATTTGTCGAAAGCTTTGAGCAGGTGAGTGAGTGGTTTGGTGATTATTCACAACAATTTATGAATGAGAGCCAAAACTTACTCAAACAGGCGAATGATAATATTCATCGCGGTTAATCGCGGGTTATCTATCCGTGTGGAGCCCGAAACGAAAAGAGCAGCTTACGCTGCTCTTTTTTGTGTCGAGAGATAAATCAGTTAGTCGCGGTATTGCTGGTATCTTCACTTGATACTGTATTGATACTGGTGTCGCGATAGGGGGAGTTGGTTAAATTGACTTGCAGACGCACGACATTATCAATCAATTGAACTAAAGGGCCCCATTTCACTTTTTTCTCTTTTTCAAATACATAATTGAAGTTTTCTGGCGTCCACTCCATCAAGTATTGAGGGTTGAGTGCTCGCCCGAGAAAGCGCACCTCATAATGCAGGTGCGGGCCAGTGGAATTACCTGAACTACCACATTGAGCAATCACATCGCCTTTACTGACAAATTGGCCGCTTTTCACTTTAAAGCGTTGTAAGTGAGCAAAGGAGCTCATAAAGCCAAATGAGTGACGAATAGTGACATAGTTGCCATAGCCACGATTACTCGGGCGAACGGTTTCTACCACTCCGTCTGCAGGTGCGAGGATTTCTTCTCCTCGTTTACAGGTAAGATCGATACCAGTATGAACGTGTCGTTTACCTGAAATAGGATTAATGCGACTGCCGTAGGAAGAAGAAATACGTTGGTATGTCACTGGGCTATCATTTGGAATCAAACGAAACATGGTTGCTCGAACCGCGGAATCGATAGCTGCTGCATCAATTCGCTCTTCTAACGCCATGTTGTTTTCATCGATCATCAGCTCTTCGTCAGCGAGACCTAGAACCGATTCGACATCGAATACCCGTTTTCCTAATAGCTGAATTTGATTGTTTTTATCGGTCAATGACTGAGAAAGCGAGTGGTTGGTATCAAGCTGCTCTTCATAAAGCGCGGTGATTTCGGCCTTTTCACTTTCTAGTTTGGCGATGGTTTGTGTTAGTTCGTCTTTATTGTGTATCTGCTGTTGATTGAGATACCACGCGCCACCAACGACGGCGGGTAATGCCAATACCGAAGCAAATACTGCTAGGACCGAACTGCGGCCCAAATAGAACTGCTGATCGCCGTCTTTCGTCGGGATCTGCATGATGATTTTTTTAGACATAGTTATTGTTACTTAAATAGGCGTTCATTTATTTTTCTCCTAAATCAGAGAGATGTTCTAACTCTCGGTTCAGAAGGTCGTTATTGCCTACATTCAATTCTATAAATCGTTTTAGTTGGCTAATGCTCTCGATGTCTATCTTGATGATCTTTAACCTAATCTCACACTTAGAAACATCCACAATTTGCGCTTTTAACGTAATCACTTGTTCGGATTGATCAAATGAAAAAGTAACATGGGCTGGAAGGGCTGGATCCAAAGCCTCAGTCTCTTCCACTTTCATGAGTAAACCATGTAAGGAAAGATCTTGAACCCTAGCTTCAATTGCCAAGTCACGTTGTTCTACCTTCGCTCGCGCTTGATGGAGAATGCGTGAAAAGCGTCGTCTCTCTGCCATGTGCATTTTCTCGTCATGTCTTCAAACAGAATTGAATAGTATATCAATGTGAACAAAAAATGTTCGATTGCTGTTTGAAAAGTGTCGAGGTCGCTACAGAGTGACGTAAGTGCAATGTCATGTTCTTAACGAACGAGACGGGCTAATGAGCTCTTTTTTATAACAAAGAAAACAAAGGCCGCTATGATAGCGGCCTTTGTACAAATTACAATCAAACTTTGCGGGTTGCGATTACTTCGCAATACGCTTGTATTTGATGCGGTGTGGTTCTGCGGCTTCAGGGCCCAACGTTTTCTTCAACCAGTCCATGTACTCGGTGTAGTTACCTTCGTAGAAGTTAACTTGGCCTTCGTCACGGTAGTCAATGATGTGGGTCGCGATACGGTCAAGGAACCAACGGTCGTGCGAGATAACCATTGCACAACCAGGGAACTCTAGTAGTGCTTCTTCTAGAGCACGCAGTGTTTCCACGTCAAGGTCGTTGGTCGGTTCGTCGAGTAGTAACACGTTACCGCCCGCTTTAAGCAGTTTCGCAAGGTGGACACGGTTACGCTCACCACCTGATAGCTCACCAATGATTTTTTGTTGGTCGCTGCCTTTAAAGTTAAAGCGTGAACAGTACGCGCGAGCAGGGATTTCGAAGTTGTTGATCTTAATGATATCAGCACCTTCAGAAATTTCTTGGAATACGGTTTTAGAATCGTCCATGCTGTCACGGAACTGATCGACCGATGCAAGTTTCACAGTATCGCCCATTTCAATTGTGCCTGAATCTGGTTGTTCAGTACCACTTAACATCTTGAATAGGGTCGATTTACCTGCGCCGTTCGCACCGATGATACCAACAATCGCACCTTTAGGGATGCTGAATGATAGGTCATCAATTAGAACACGGCCGTCAAATGACTTCGTTAGGTTCTTCACTTCAATAACTTTATCACCTAGGCGCTCACCTGGCGGGATAAACAGTTCATTGGTTTCGTTACGTTTTTGGTGATCAGAGCTTTGCAGTTCTTCAAAGCGTGCCATACGTGCTTTTGATTTCGCTTGACGACCTTTAGGGTTTTTACGTACCCACTCAAGTTCTTTCTCGATGGTTTTTTGACGAGCACTTTCTTGAGATGCTTCTTGTTGTAGACGAGCGTCTTTTTGCTCCAACCATGAAGTGTAGTTACCTTCCCATGGGATACCTTCACCACGGTCAAGCTCTAAGATCCAACCCGCGGCGTTATCTAGGAAGTAACGGTCGTGGGTGATAGCGACTACAGTACCTGTGTAATCCACTAAGAAGCGTTCTAGCCAAGCAACAGATTCTGCATCTAGGTGGTTGGTAGGCTCATCAAGCAGCAGCATGTCTGGCTTAGAAAGTAGCAGGCGACAAATAGCGACACGGCGGCGTTCACCACCTGATAGGTGCGCAATTTTTTGGTCCCATTCAGGTAAACGAAGTGCGTTTGCTGCTCGCTCAAGTGCGTTTTCTAGGTTGTGACCATCTTTCGCTTGGATCAGAGCTTCAAGTTCGCCTTGCTCTTTTGCAAGTGCGTCGAAGTCTGCATCTGGTTCTGCGTAAGCCGCATAGACCGCATCCAAACGTTTCAGTGCGTCAGCAACGTCAGCAACCGCTTCTTCAACAACTTCACGAACGGTTTTTGATTCGTCTAATACAGGCTCCTGGGGTAGGTAGCCTACGTTTAGACCAGGTTGTGGACGCGCTTCACCGTCGATATCCGTGTCGATACCTGCCATGATACGTAGCAGTGTGGATTTACCTGCACCGTTCAGACCTAAAACACCGATTTTCGCACCAGGGAAGAAGCTCAGAGAGATGTCTTTAAGAATTTGACGCTTAGGTGGCACAATCTTGCTCACCCGCGACATGGTATATACGTATTCAGCCATTGCCGATCGTTCCTAAATTAACTGTCATTCAAACCCATCATTTTATACCAAGTGCTTTGTTTTTGTTACCGCATTGCAAGAATTTCCCTTTCGAATGGATTTCTTATTTTGAGCTGACCGGAAACTTACACGGTTAGGGTATACACTTTTGTTATTCGTTATAAATGACGAAGTGCTTTCTGCACAAGTTAGGAACTCCTTGTCTCCATCGTCTTAAAAGTTTCACGAGTACAATTTTTAATACACTAAGTTGCTTTACATGGACATCTGCATTCTGTGTAAATAGATGCATGTGTGAAAATTGCCTTAACATCACATGAACGCTAACAAAACGAGGCTTTGGGGCAGTATATGTCTGGGGAAAATGACACAAATGAGATTCAACGTATCTGAATTGGCTAAAAACGTATGCTGTGCAGCCGCGCTGTGTGCGATGAGTTTGAGTGCTAATGCCGCGCTGAGCTTGGAAAAGCAGCGTGAAGTTTATGAGCAAGCTCAAGATTTATTAGATAAAAATGACATCGACGGATACCTTTCGATCCGTCCTAAAATTTCTGACTATCCACTGACGCCTTATGTGGACTACCGAACATTTATTAGACAGTTACCGGAAAAGTCGCCACAGCAGGTGAACGAATTTATTTCGGAGCACGAGTCGTTTCCTTTTTCTCGTCGTGTGCGCGCTCCATACCTCAACCATCTTTATAAGCAAAAAGATTGGAAAACCATTACTGAGTTTCAAAAAGTCATTCCAAGTGGCGAGCGTTACCAATGTATTTTCTACGTGGCTCAGTTAGAGCAAGGTAAGAAAGTCGCCGCGTTTAAAGGAGCTGAGCATATGTGGTTGCGTGGCAGAAGTATTGCCGATGAGTGCGATCCATTATTCGCAGCATGGGACAAGGCCGGTGAACGTACTGATGGATTAATTCTCCAGCGTATGCTACTGGCGTTTGATGCACGTAATGGCAGTTTGATGAGTTACTTACTTAAATTGCCTAAATCCTCGCAGGCAAGGCAACAAGCGAAAGAAATGAAGGCGTTGTTTGATAACCCTTCAAGCGTTGCGGAGTTCGCGAAGAAAAAACCGGCTAATGATTTTAATCGAGCGCAAAGCGAATATGCGTTGGAAAAGCTAGCTCGCATGAATACCAGTCAAGCGCAGAGTGCGTATGATGCCGTCATTAAAGGGCAGAAGTTTTCTCCAGAAAAGGCGCAAGCCCTGGCTGACTATATCGCATTTCGATTGACCCGTACTGAGTCTGAGTCACTAGCTAAGTGGCGCGATGATAAAACGAAAACCAGCCAGTACTTACCGCTCATTGAAACTCGCATTCGCTTAGCGATTCAGAACGCGGATTGGAAGGGCGTACAAGAGTGGATTGCCGTTCTCAATAAAGAAGAACAAGCGTCGCTTCGCTGGCAATACTGGCTTGGACGAAGTGAAATTGCGTTAGGTGATGACATCGCAGGGAAACAGCGTTTAGCGACTTTGGTCGGGCAGCGAAACTTTTATAGTGTGGCAGCCGCTAATGCGATTGGACAATCAATCAAATACCCTACGCATACGGTTAAGTTTGATAAGCGAGTGGTTCAACCCTATCAAGACTCGTTAGTTCGTATTGAAGAGTTGATCGCGACGGATAAAATTGCAGCAGCGAAAAGTGAATGGGCACATTTATTGCGCCGCGTAGGGAAAGATGAAAAGGCGATGCTGGCGGCTTATGCGTCTTCTAAGCGTTGGCATAACCTAACGGTGACCGCGAGTATTCAAGCGCAGATGTGGGATAATATCGAACTGAGGTTCCCGATTGCGCATCGCTGGTGGTTTAACTTTTATGCAAAAAAACACAACATAGATCCCGTGACGATGATGTCCCTAGCTCGACAGGAAAGTGCGTTGGATGTCGAAGCCCGTTCTCCAGTTGGTGCTCGTGGTCTTATGCAGATCATGCCCGCTACAGCAAAGTACACGGCACGTAAATATAAGTTGAGTTATCAAGGTACGCAGGATCTCTACAATGTGGGCAAAAATATCGAAATTGGTAGCCATTATTTGCAAGGCTTATTAGAGGATTACGATAATAATCGTATTTTTGCTCTTGCTGCTTATAATGCAGGTCCTAACAGAGTAAAAACGTGGCGAGAGCGTACCCAAGGAAAAGTGGATGCTTATGCCTTTATTGAGGCAATTCCATTTAGAGAGACACGCGGTTATGTACAAAACATCCTGATGTTTGAAACATATTACCGTGATCTTTTGGGTATCGATGGCGCGTTCTTGAATCAACATGAGATCAATACCAAGTATTGAGTGAGGTAACTTGATGTCGCACGAACCCGAGTACAAAGACTGGCAACAGATTATTGAGCTAATTCGAACTAGCATGGACAGTGAGCAAGATGAAATGCTGTTAACCATGCTGATGTCACGTGATGAGAGAGAATCATTAATATCACGCGTTAATATTATTAACGAGCTTCTTAAAGGAGAATTATCTCAACGCCAGATCAGCCAGATGCTTGGCGTGGGTATTGCCACTATTACTCGTGGCTCTAACGAGTTAAAGTCTAAATCTGATGAAGAGAAAGACAAACTCAAGGTTTTGTTAGAGCAAGTTGCGGTATCTAAGTAGCCAGTGATTCCAATTCGCCTTTAGGTATTAGTATCATAAGTGGTTAAGATAACGTGTTAAAAAGGGCGGAAATATCCGCCCTTTTTCGTACCTAACGAATGGGGTGAGCGTTATAAATTTGAAGGGAAGTGCTCAGGGTTTGTGAATGGAATCAGAGCCAGAATCAAGGCTTGATGGTAAACCGAACTTCGAGTCAGCTGGTTTTGGGTGAGCAGGCTGATGGCACCACCTTTCTGTTTGATGTTCTCGGTACCAAACACCTCATCCATGACATCTCCCAGCTCATTCGCATGCTCGAGTTTTTCCAATACTTTAGGCGGCAGCATTAAGCTCGCAGAGCGAGATTCACCACGGTGAGTATTCGACTCAATCACCATCCACGCAAACGTCACGTTTGTTTCAATTCCCGCTTCAAGTCCGACATAGTAATCCGCGTTTGGCATCTCTACTTTTGCGTTTTTAACGCGGTTTAGTGCACCGCGATGAGTCTCTTCATCAGTCATAGGTTGATCTGCGACTTCACTAGGTACACTGACGCCAACGAAGTTGAACTCTTGGTGCGGAAATGCACTGTTAAATGCACTTTGAACGGCATTAATTTTAGCTGGGTTTAGCGATGCGATTACGACTTTTTGGGTTGCCATGATCTTTTTACTCACTGGTGTCTATTAACTCAATTTTACTTGGGTAGGCTTTACGTTCTCACTAGGGTAACACCCTAATACTTTCAAGTGTTTAGTGATTTTCGTTAGCTCTTCTAGTGCCTGTTGCATTTCTGTCGAAGCAAGATGAGATTCCAAGTCTACGTAGAACATCTCTTCCCATGGGTTCCCCATAATTGGACGTGATTCTAGCTTGGTCATATTGATGCCGTAACGTTGCAGTACTAATAGTGTTTCAACCAATGAGCCAGCCTCTTGGGAGGTCGACATGATCAAGGTGGTTTTTGCTGGAATCTGAGTTGAAACCTCAACTGGTTTGCGAGCAACCACGATAAAACGAGTATGGTTCTCAGTTTGGTTTGCGATGTTGCCTTGAATTGCTTGCAAGCCGTATAGCTTACCGCTTGATGCATTACCAATTGCAGCAACATCATCACGATCCATCTCTTGAACTTTCTGCATTGCATCTGCCGTGCTGGCGCAAGACTCCAGTTTTACACCTTTCATACGGCTTAAAAACTCACTGCACTGTTGGTGTGGCTGAGGATGTGAATACAGCGTTTTAATGTTTTCCAGACGAATGTCTTTTTTCGCAACCAAGCAGTGCTCGATTGGTTGAGTTAGCTCTCCAACGATGTACAGCGTCGTGTGTTGTAGTAGGTCGTACACTTCATTAATAGAGCCTGAACTGGTGTTTTCGATTGGCAGAACACCATAATCAGCATGGCCCGATTCTACTGTTTGAGTCACTTCTTTGAAGTGTTCGCAGTTGAGCTCGATAAGCTCTGTATTTTTACGGCTGAAGTATTCGCGGCTTGCCAAGTGCGAGTAAGAGCCTTTGGCTCCTAAGAAAGCGACGCGAGCAAGTGGCTTACGACTTTGTTGCGGGTTAACGAGGTTTTGCAGGTAACTTTGCTGAAGAAGCACAGAGTCTTCAATGATGGTATGGAAAAGTTTAGTGATGTACTGCGCGTCGAGCTCGTATTTATCTCGGCCATTAGAAATCAGCTTAACTAATAGTTGTTGTTCTCGAACGGCATCACGAACGGGTTTTGAGGTTTGTACTTTGCTTTTGGCTACTTCAATGCTGAGTTTACGGCGCTCAGACAATAAGCTGAGGAGTTGGTCATCCAACTCATTCAAGCGCAAACGAATTTCTTCGAGGGAAATAGGTTGGTCAGTCATCAATTCTTTCCTTATAAAAAAGCCTCCCGATTTGGGAGGCTTTCTGTTTGTTTTTGACTTTTCTTTCACAAACGAGTTCGCCCCTCCGACTATGGGAGGAAAAAGAAGTCAAAAATAAACAGTGAGGTTAAATGCATAAATAGTGCTTAATTTATGAGTGTTTAAACACAATAAGCAAGGCGGGGGAGAGCGTCAAGCAAAAAAATAGCGCCTTTCGGCGCTATTTCCTCAATCTGGTCAGTTTACTCTTCTTCTTCCACTAGCTCAGGCTTATTTGCACGTCGAGCTTCAGGTTTGTGGGTCAGCTTGTTCAATTGTCGTTCTAGTTTTTGCTCCACTTCGTTGATAGCTGCGTAAAGATCTTCGTGAGTTGCTGAGGCAATGAGCTGGCCTTTAGGAACTTTAATAACCGCTTCGAATTTCTTCTGTTTGTTTGGTTCCTCACTGAAAGTTGCTTGGCAACCAATTAGGTCTACTTGCCATTTCTCCAGTTTTTTAAACTTGCTCTCAATATGAGCTCGGATTGCAGAGGTGATTTCGATGTTTTTGCCAGTGATATTCATTGTCATAAGTGTTTTTCCTCTGTTGCATCCCTCATGGGTTGAGTTCAGATTACCGCTTTAAGCATAAAAAAATGTGATTCAGATCATTATTTTGTTCGGGGTTTTTATGATGAAAAATGAATGTGATCTCACTCAAGATCTGCTGAGATTTATCGTGAAATTGCTTGTTATCGGTTAGTAAATCCGTAGATTGGATAGAGT
>NZ_WXWT01000026.1:0-8845 GCF_009904725.1 Vibrio sp. V43_P6S15P86 | reverse complement strand
GCACTAAACACGTCTATAGTTTAGACAAAATATGAATTTTTCGTTTTATTCCAAGAGGATTTAGTTTTTTGAGAGTAATAAGGAAAATAACCGAAGAATTTGCCTTCATTTAAACCAGTTTCCGCTATGCTCTTAAGATAAAAAGGTTTTCTACGAAAAAACCGACCACTTACCAAGCAAGCTTTGCCTCGTATGCTAGAGTTTAGAGAGTAAGATTGTTGTTTTTTATTGAATTAAACATTTAAACATCAACAAGTTGATAATACGCACTAAGAAAATTCATTGTTTGTAACTTCTCGTCTCAAATATGAAACAGAATAAGAGCGACATGATTTTAGGAGAACTAACGTGAGATGGAATCGAGTACATATAGCCTGCTGTTGCTTAATAGTGTCTTCACCAGTTTTCGGTCAAACTCTAGAGCAAGCGGTTGCACAGACGCTACAAAATAACCCCGATATTAAGAGTGCATTTAACGAGTTTATGAGCCAGAAGTACATAAATGAAGCTTCATCAGGTGCTTACCTCCCCTCTGTTGATCTAGATGCTGGAATTGGATATGAAGGATTAGACCCGTCAGATGAAGTTGGTCGAGGAGACACGGATTACACTCGAAAGGAAGCTTCAGTGACACTGACCCAACTAATATGGGATGGTAGCGCTACGTTAAATGATATTGATCGAACCGCAGCTGATGCTGAATCTGTTAGATTTCAACTCTTAGCAGATGCTTCAGATAAGGCACTTGAAGTGACTAAAGTGTACTTGGACGCTGTTAAAGCGTATGAAGTCCTAAAGCTTTCAGAAAACAACCTTGCTGTTCATAAAGATATTTACGATGACATTAAAAAACGAGTCAACTCGGGTATCGGCTCTACTGCTGACTTGACGCAGGTAGAAGCACGTTTGGCAAAAGCACACGGAAACTTAGCTGCTGCTCAAAATAACCTGTATGACTCTCACACGATGTTCACTCGTTTAGTCGGTCAAACACCACAAGGGTTAATCTTTCCGAGAGCGGACCAAAACTTTATCCCGTACACGGTTGATGAAGCGGTAGGCTTGGCATTTGAACTTCATCCCGTTATTCAAGTGGCGCTCGCAGACGTAGACTCGGCTAAGTTTCAATACAAACAGTCTAAAGGTGTTAATTACCCAACCATTTCCATTGAAGCTTCGCAAACATGGCGTGACGACGCTGATGGTATAAAAGGTCGAAGTGATGAGACACTTGCCATGCTGCGTCTACGCTACAACCTATTCAATGGCGGCAGTGATGCAGCGAACTCAGAAAACTTCGCCTACCAGCTAAATAAAGCAAAAGACTTGCGTGAAGGTGCCTATCGCAATGTTGAAGAAGGGTTGAGGCTTTCTTGGAGTGCGCTTGATTTAACATTACAACAAAAAGAGTTTCTATCAGATCATGTAGACTCTGCGTCTGAGACCGTAATTGCTTACGAGAAGCAATATCGCATCGGTAAACGAACACTGCTTGATCTATTGAACACTGAAAACGAGCTCTTTGAGGCGCGTAAAGACTACTTAGATTCTAAATACGCAGAGCAGTACGCCAAATATCGAGTGATGAACGCAACTGGGCAACTGTTGAGTGCATTAAGGGTTGAAATGCCTAAAGAATGGCTAGAAGAAGTGGAGTATTAATTATGAAACACATAGCTTTTATTACACTCTCATTAATGCTCTCCGCATGCAGTTCATCAGATCGTGGTGATGAATATGATTACATAGATACCCCAATTGCCGATCAGTGGGCTGATCATATAGATGATGACTCTGACGGAGTCATTAACGAGCGAGATTTGTGCCCGGGTACACCTTTGGGTGCCGAAATAGACAACGACGGTTGTGGTTCGTACGTTGACTCCTCACAAGAAATGCAAATTCGAGTACTATTTGCGAACGATTCCGATGTGATCAACCCTATCTTTACGCAACAAATTCTTGAACTATCCGACTTTTTGAAAGAGTACCCGAACACGTCTATAGAGATTCAAGGTTATGCTAGTCGCACTGGTACTGCAGAACATAATCTTGACTTATCTAAGCGCCGCGCTGAAAACGTTAGAAAAGAGCTCATGAAGAACGGCATTAGTGGAGATAGAGTTACCATTGTCGGCTATGGAGACACAGTACTTGCGACACAAGGTACAGACCAAGTTAGTCACGCATTGAACCGCCGAGTAACCGCAACAGTGATTGGCCACAAGGGTGAAGTGAAGAAAGAATGGACCGTTTTCACAACACTTCCAAAAAGCTAGCACAACAATAAACAGACCGTAAAAATAAAAGGTCTAGCAAATTGCTAGACCTTTTTTGATTTTAAATTTGACTACAGTTTAGCGCTACTACATGCCTTTGTACTGAGCTTCTAAACTCGCAATCAGACTTTGAGTCACATCATCGACACTTGCACCATCAAAATGGATGTCTAATGTCGAGCTACCTTTCGTAATACTCAAGTTCGCTTCCGAGCCGCCATCTGGTGCCACTTCTACGTGATACTCTCCGACATCACCAGTATGATCACCGGACTGAAGATCATTAAGAAGCTCTCCAATTTCATCTTTAGATAAGTCATCAAAAAGATCAGAGAAGTCTAGAGTGTCTTCATCTTTATTGAAGTCAGTGACAGTGTCGCGTTCATTGGACACATCAATCCATTTAAAGATGTCTTCACCGTCCCCCCCTGTCAAAATATCATTGCCGAAACCACCAATTAAAATATCATTGTCTGCACCACCGAACAGCTTGTCGTCACCACCTTGTCCAAACAAAATATCATCACCTGAACCACCAGAGATGGTGTCTGCTTGGTCGTAATAACGAGACTGTTCAAATTCTGCTTGGTTTTCAGTAATGTAGTGATGAACTTCTTCTTTCGTAACTAACGAAACATCCTTACCTAGTTGAGATGCTACGTAGTTTTGTAGCGCGGAAACTCCTTGCTCACCATCGACGTCGAAACGCATGGCATCACCAAAAATAATGTCATTTCCATCAAGGCTGTTAATCTCATCTTTACCTTGCATCAATGAAACTTCCTTACCAAGGATCACTTCTGCTAGTTGGTTTACATCTATGTTAGCTCTTACTACACCATCAGAGTCGAAGTTTTCTAACGAATCTTCATCTAAGTAGCGACCAAGACCTATCGAACGAACCTCACTAAATTCAGCCAATGCTTGATATGCGTTATTCGCTTGAGATAGAACATTATTTCCATAATCATCATAGACATATGAGTTAAGCATTCTCCCCACCTGTTCACCAGTAGAGAGCGAATACACCGCCCCGCGAAAATCTATGATTGTTTTATTGTTGTATGTGACTGTATCACCAAACCTGTAATCACCTGGCAAAACATCCGCTAGCGTCACTAACTTTTGTTCTGACACGCCAAGTACGACACCCTCCCAACCACTAAACCAACTCGTATTGTTATCCGTAGCTTGGTTTGGTTGACCATCAGATATGAAATAACTTAGGTTTGTTGCGCCACTATCGGCATTAGCAAACCAGTCTAGTGCAGATTGGAACCCGGCTTCATAATTTGTATTACCATCACCGATTTGTAAAATTGCATCCAATGTAGACTCTATTTGCGATGTTGCGTTGTCTGCACTCAAATCTAATTCAAGTACCTGAGAGCTCCCAGTAGCAAATGTGGTCAATAAAACGTTCACTTTGCCCGAATGAGGGCCACTAGCACTTTCGGTAAGAGTATTCAGCACTGTTTTTAGCTCACCTAGCGCTAGACCAACGTCGTAACCCATGCTGCCTGATGTATCGAGCATAAAAGCAATGTTGTAGTCCTGCCCCTCGACAATCTGTAATCCTTGAACATCGCCAACAATCACATCATTGCTATCAGATCCAGCTATCTTGTTATCACCATGCGTACCGGAAACAAAATCATAATCTCGAACTGAAACAGAAGCCGTGTCCGTTCCCATTTGAGTATTGTTATTAACTTCAACACTTCCTGCCGTCGCTGTTACATCAAAATCTAACGAACCATTGTAATCGGCTGGTACAGTAATCGTACCGCTTAGTTGATGACTGGTTTGATTTGGTTCACTTGAAAGGTCAACCGTGTAAGAACCATCGCTGTTTTCAGTAACCGTTTTGCCATTCACCTCTAATGTTAGCCCTGAAGGAATTCCCGTTAAGGTGACGCTATCGTTAATGAATGACTCACTGCCATCCACATCGATAAGATCAAGGTTCAGCTCAAAAGAGACTTGCTGCTCTGTAAGTACAACATACTCTCCTGTGTTGTTATTTAGCTTGATAATGGCATCTTGGAAGATAAGTTGTTCAATTTCATAAAGGTGGTCACCCGACTCTTTATGAGTGCTCGAAACAACATCTTTTGTATCAATAAATCGGCTATCTTCGACAATCCAATACGGGACCTCTGAGTGGTCAGATGCAGGGTAATAGTTGAAGTTGTAATCAGACAACTTGCCAGAGTAAACAACTGTGTCCGTCTCCGCTTGATCATCTAATGAACCAATACCGCCATAGATAGAATCATTACCTCCTCCAGTCACAAAGATATCACTGCCTTGAGCATCAACGTTCGCACCTGCTTGTTGATCTCCGACAAAGCTCAGTGGCGATTCAGTGTCACCGCTTAGCATTAAGTCATTACCAACATGTCCGTTATTAAACGTTTGTGTCACCACATGTTCAAAGTCAAGCCCTGGTAAATTACTTGCCTCAAGCAGATCTTTAAGTTCTTCGTCTGTAGACCAGCTTCCGCCTAGTGTCACAGGTACAGACGTTACTGGACCGAAAGTAAGGTCAATCTTAAGCGGGTCCGCGACAGGCTCTATGTCGATACTCAACGTACCTGAAGCAGAAGAATTGCCATCACTAACCGTGAAATGAATCTGCTCGTAAGTATCCAAGCCGTTCCCAACACCATCTTTATCGAAAACATCTGCACCAGATTCATGTTCAGCAGGAACGTAGCGAACAAGACCATTTTCGATATCAGAAGCGAGCACACTGCCAGAAACCGCTTCCCAACCATCAGAACCTTTCACTTGCAGTGAGCCATTTAGAGCAGAAGTGTCAAACTCAACACTTATACTACTATCAACGATGCCTAAATGTTCTAGTGTTATAACAATAGCTTCGTCTTCTAATCCGGAAATTTCGTTGCTTTGAACTGCTGGCGGAACATCATTATCGTCAATATAGCCAACGCTAGATACATCTCCGACTTTAATCACAAGACTCTCTGTTGATTCAACCAACTGATCATCAATACTTGGAATGGTAATCTCAAAGCCATTCACTCCGGCTGGAACAATAAGGTATCCGCCCAAATACTTCACGCCATTAGTAAAAGTTGCGTTCGACAAATCAATGTCTTGAGAGCTCACACTAGAACCCTCTGCAGAGAAATCCACTTGATACTTAACGGTCTGATCTGTCGCGTTATTTAGAGAAACAGAAAACGTGACATCATCACCCTCAACAACAGTAACACCTGCAATGCTCTCCACCACAGGTCCATTTTCCGCAACATTACCATCTAGTATTTCGTTAACGATATTGACCGTAGACGGATCACTAACTCCACTTTCAGAATCGACTGCCACATATCCAAAGCTATCTCCGGCAGGAATACCTTCTACATAACGTAACTCCCAGTTCCCTTCATTTTTCGTAGAAAAATCTAACTGAGTAATGACCGAACCTTCAGGAAGAGCTAGTTCTTGCCCAAAACCAACGCTTGTTTCTTGGAATAGCATGAAGTTGCCTTCAGGCTTCAAGAACTCGAACGTTTGAGTCTGTTCGATATTATTTGAATCTAAATACGTAACCGTAATAAGCGCAGCGTTGTCATCACCGTAATCAAACAATCCACCTAATCCATCTAAGCCAAGGTTTACGCTGCCCACAGGGTTATTAGACAAATCGATCGTAATTGTCTCGCCTTTCTCAATACCCTGCCCATCATTGTCAGCAATACCGTTTCCGATATGTGACACTTGGCGGTTGTATTGAGCAAGTTCACCACTATCAGAAGATATAGTGATGGAGGAACCATTAACTAAATGCTCAGTACGGGAGTGTGATGGACCTCCGTCCTCACTTAGCCCCCAATTATTGAAATCTGTTGTAGACTCGGAACTATTTGGTGTATCTGGGCGATCCTTGATACCTAATAAGAAACCCACATTATCAGCTTCATAGTAAAGGCTATCTTTTTCATAAAGAGTGTCACTGACTTCTTTTATTTCATGCAGTTCACCGTTGTTATCTCTGAAGAACAATGTTCCTGAGGTCGGTAGTTCAGTAATCCGCACATGCAAATCGTTGCCATTTAAGTCATCTTCAATATCCGCTATATGATCCTGAGAGTCGCCATCACCTAAAGGTTTCGTATCAGTATCAAATACAACTTGCGTCACAGGCTTGTCAGTAACATGCGTAAAGTCCTCACTGTCAGGCCTATCATTCACTGGCGTCACATCGACGTTCACCGTGGTGGACTCCGATACCCCACCGGACGTAACGATGTACGTGAAACTGTCTGTCCCTTGGAAGTTGTCGTTTGGCGTGTAAGTCACGCTGCCGTCCGGGTTGACCGAGACCGTGCCGTTAGCTGGTCCATTGTTGGTATCCAGCGACACCACTTTATCGTCGCCTTCGAACGTGTCGTTACCTAAGACCTTGATGATGGTTGCCGTGTCTTCCACAACCGTCGCTTTGTCTGCCACGATGTCCGCCACAGGGGTAACCGTGAAGTTCACCGTTTGGCTGACGCTTTCACCGCTTGGATCGGTGGCAGTAAAGGTCAGCGCTTCTGAGCCGTTCCAGTCTGCCGTTGGGCTAATGGTCGCAATGCCATTTTCAATCGAAACCAACACGTTGTTGTTGCCGGACACTGAGAAGTTCAGTGCCGAGTCGCTGTCTTTAAATGCGTCGTTTAAATCAATCGTGTAGATCGTAAAATCTTCTGCTAACACTTGATCTGAAATGACATTATCGACTGTTGGTGCATCGTTAACGCGATTCACAATCAAACTATCACTGTCGCTAACCGTTGGATTAACACCATCCGATACTGATGCGCTGATCGTTAGGTCTTTAAGGTTGAGTTCGTCGTTGTTAACCGCGTCAACACCCGCTTGAGTCAGTTTGACTTCATCGCCAACTAACGCAAAGTAGCCGTTTGAGTTGTTTTCTAAAGAAACGGTTAATTGCTCTTCTGGCGTATCGGTATCAGCGACTTCCAACGTTGCCACTACCGTATCGGTACTCACTGCGTCTTCAGTGATACTTTCTACAGCATCGACCTTGATCGTTGGCGCATCGTTCACTGGGTTAACGGTAACGGCTACTTTCGCTTGGTCAGTCAGCGAACCATCGGTGATGGTGTAAGTGATTTCGGCATCACCATTGAAGTTCTCAGCTGGTGTGAACACCAATTTGCCGTCAACAATTACAACCTTACCTTGTGCTTCAGGTACAGACGCTGATTGGATAGACAGCGTATCGCCATCCACATCGGTGTCGTTTGGCAGGACATCAATCGTCACTGGCGTATCTTCGTCAGTAACAGCGGTATCATCTTTTGCCACTGGCGCATCGTTGACTGGCGTGACATCGACGTTCACCGTGGTGAATTCCGATACCCCACCGGACGTAACGATGTACGTGAAGCTGTCTGCCCCGTGGTAGTTGTCGTTTGGCGTGTAAGTGACGCTGCCGTCCGGGTTGACCGAGACCATGCCGTTAGCTGGACCGTTATTGGTATCGAGCGACACCACTTTGTCGTTACCTTCGAACGTGTCGTTACCTAAGACCTTAATGATGGTTGGCGTGTCTTCTACAACCGTCGCTTTGTCTGCCACGATGTCCGCCACAGGCGCTACCGTGAAGTTCACCGTTTGGCTAACGCTTTCACCGCTTGGATCAGTGGCAGTAAACGTTAGGATTTCTGAGCCGTTCCAGTCCGCGGTTGGAGTGAACGTAGCAATGCCATTGACGATCGCCACTTGAATGTTGCTGTTGCCAGAAACGCTGAAGCTCAGCTCGCCATCCACATTATCCACATCGCTGAAAGCGGTATTTAGGTCGATGCTGTATGGCGTAAAGTCTTCCGCCAAGGTTTGGTCTGCGAGGTTGCTTTCAACCACAGGCGTGTCGTTCACCGCATTCACGGTGACGTTGACCGTCGCTTCGTCGGTCAATTGACCGTCCGTTACGGTGTAGGTGATTTCAGCGTGGCCATTGAAGTTTTCTGCCGGAGTGAAGACGAGTTTGCCATCAACGATCTCTACTTTACCTTGTGCTTCAGGAACAGTCGCAGATTGGATCGACAACTTATCGCCATCCACATCAGAATCGTTTGGCAGAACATCGATAGTAACTGCGGTGTCTTCTTGTGTCGTAGCGATGTCATCTTTCGCCACTGGTGCATCGTTGACCGGTGTTACATTGACTTCAACGGTGGTGGATTCTGATACCCCACCGGACGTAACGATGTACGTGAAGCTGTCTGCCCCGTGGTAGTTGTCGTTTGGCGTGTAAGTGACGCTGCCGTCCGGGTTGACCGAGACCATGCCGTTAGCTGGACCGTTATTGGTATCGAGCGACACCACTTTATCGTCGCCTTCGAACGTGTCGTTACCTAAGAGTTTGATGATAGTTGGTGTGTCTTCCACGACTGTCGCGCGGTCAGATTCAATATCCGCCACAGGTGCAACCGTGAAGTTCACCGTTTGGCTGACGCTTTCACCGCTTGGGTCTTTAGCTGTGAACGTAATTGTCTCTTTGCCATTCCAATCCGCAGTCGGAGTGA
>NZ_WXWT01000338.1:0-8916 GCF_009904725.1 Vibrio sp. V43_P6S15P86 | reverse complement strand
GTCGCGGGGCTTGGTGCGACATTGGCTATTGGTGTGTTGTCTTACGCCGAGGTGTCTCTTACTGAGGTTGTACTTCTCATGGCGCCATTTGGTGCTACGGCGGTGTTGGTGTTTGGGGTGCCTAGCAGCCCTCTCGCTCAACCAAAAAATGTGATCATTGGTCACTGCATTACGGCATCTATCGGTATTGCGTTTAGTCAATACGTTGAGATCACGCCAATCACGCTGGCGATTGCGACTGGGTTAGGAGTGTCAGCAATGCTGATTACGAAGACAACGCATCCACCTGCGGGCGCAAATCCTATCTTGATCATGGCCTCTGGGCAGGGGTGGAGCTTTTTGTTCACGCCAGTACTGATCGGCGCGGTGGTGATTGTGCTGGTTGGTAAGGCGTTGCAGTTACTACAGAGTCAGTACTTAACCCCTCGTTTGAACGGTCAAAAGACCTAATTGGGATGCAAGTAAGGCCGCATTAGGGGATGACCTCTTTTGCGGCTTTTTCTTTTCGTGGAGGCTTAAAAATAAAATCTGATTCTCTCTTGTTATTCAGTCGTATACATAAAGATGTTAGTTAAATTGGTATACCACTATGAATAAAATTCACCCCAAGAAGCTATTGCACAGCAAATGGACGGCGACGTCACCTAAAAATAAAGAGAAGCACTTTGTCGTAACAGAAATGGAGCTGGATGAAGAAGGCAATGTTGTGAAATGTGTCATTGAGGCGGTTATGAGTAAACGTGAGCAAGAGATGAACTGGCAAGAGCTGAAAGACCCAGAGCTATGGCGGCAAGGGTGGAAGTAATGCACTTTGTTGAATTTTTTCCTAGGCTTGAGGTACTTAACTGATAGGCAACGGTCTGTGTATCTGCTACGTTGAGTTTATACGCTGTCAACTAAAAAGGAATGACTATGATCGATTTCGACAATTCATCAGTGTTTAAGCTTAAACCCATTGAGGTATCAAAAGTTAGGGAAGATTTTCACAAGTTTCTTATTGATGGCGAGTCGGTATTTGCGGGCTTTAAAACGGTTCGCGACCAAGTGGTGTTTACCAACAAGCGAGTGATTGCGGCGAATGTGCAAGGGATTACGGGCTCAAAAGTGGATTACACGTCGCTGCCTTATAGCAAGATCAATGCATTTTCTATCGAGACGTCTGGTACTTTTGACTTAGATTGTGAAATTGAGTTCTTCATGAGTGAGGTGGGAAGAGTACGTTTTGAAATTAAAGGTTCGTTTGATCTGATTTCTTTCAACCGTATGGTTAGCGAGTATGTACTAGCGTAAGGGAATAGAAATGAGAGCTTCATTGAGAGACAAAATAATAGAGGTCTGTGACAAAAAGATCGCAAGCAAAGGTGAGCAGGTTGGGCTCTCATTTTATGCGTTTTTCGCCAACAAAAATGATGATCCTGAACAGTTGATGGAGGCAGCTACGTGGTGGATTCAGACCCATCGGCTCGACCACTTCGAAAAAGCATTAAAAATCAAATCAATGGTGGAGTCTGGTATCTAAATTAAAAAAAAGAAATAAAGAAAGCAGACAAATGCCAACAACGTCGCGGATAAAACAGGGTAGATAATATAAGAGTCCTGTTTATTGGTTCTTTGAAAGCACAGAGAAACGAGTAAGACGTTGTAGACGACGAGCAGCATACTGATCATAGTCCCACTGTTAAGCGTTAAACTGGACAGCTGAGTTAAGAAAAACGCCAATAAAAGGTAGTCGAAGACAATTAACCATAAAAAGGCTTTCTTCAACAGATCGCGTTTTTTGTTTTCGGAAGGTGTTATGTGCATATAGAACTCAACTAAAAAGTCACAGTAACAGAGGTTTCAGTTAGAAAGGTCACCATCAGGCGAGGTGACCTTTTGAGGTTATAATTCTTGAATATTTACTTCGTTGGTGGCCGTATCACCCGAGTAATTGATGACTTCTTGTCGAATGACTGGTTGGTTAAATTCGGCTTTATCTTTCGCTTTTTGCAGTTCACTTTCTTGGTGGTTACCAAAAAGAGTTTCGAGTACTTTGGCTGCTGGCGTCGTTAAAACGAACAGCTCGATACGGCGGTTTTCGCTTGAATCTGGTTCATCAGGGTTAAGCAGTGCTCTATCCGACATGCCTGTGACCTGCATGACTCGATCATCCGGCATGCCACCTTCAACCAGCGTATTTCTTGCGACATCAGCTCGAGATGCAGATAGCGCCCAGTTTGATTGACGACCAAAGCGTTTTTTAAATGGAATCGCATCCGTATGTCCGCTGATGATCAGTGGGTTGTTCACACGCTGAAATACAGGCGCAAGTGCAAGTAATAAGTCTTCGAAGAAAGGGGTCAGCTCTGCGCCACCACGACTGAACATATGCTGTTTGTAATCATCTTGAAGGACGATACGTAGGCCTTGTGGGGTCACGGTGACGTTGACATTTCCTTGTGCGTTAATCTGAGCGGTCATTCGTTCAATGACTTTCGCCAACGCTGCAAGTTGCTCCTGAGTATCGAAGTTACCAGGAATCAACGAGTCGATTTCTGGCCCATCGCCGTCACCTCGAAAGTATGAGCTTACCACGTGGTTGGAATTGTGTTTACTTGGCACAGAAGAGTCCTGTGCCAAGTCAATAGGAGAGATACTTTGTGAAGTATCAAATGGATTACCGTAACTCTTGTCGAATACGCTTGAGCTATGTAAGTGGGCGACAATTGCTTTACGCTCTTCTTTGTCTACCACCTGCATAACCCAAAGCACAAGAAACAGCGCCATTAGGGCGATCATGAAGTCAGCAAACGCGACTTTCCACGCGCCGCCATGAGGTTCATCATGGCTGTGTACTTTGGCACGTTTGAACACTACATGCTCTTGTTTTTGCATTATCCCTCCTGTTCAGCTAACCACTTCTCCATTTGGTTGAATGTTGGTTTGATGTCTAGCTGAATATGTTTACGACCAGCGTCAATGGCGAGCAATGTCGGCTTCTTCGCTACGTAGGCAACCAAGGTTGCGCGTACGCATTCAAAAGCAGTCATATTACGTTTTACTCGCTGAGCCATGGCGTTACTTAGTGGGTCTAAACCACAGTAACAACCGAAAATACCAATGAATGTACCTACGAGAGCTGCTGCAACGTGATAACCAATCATAGCGATTGAGCCATCAATGGCCTGCATGGTGATAATGATGCCACCAACTGCTGCAAGAATACCGAAGCCAGGTAGTGCTTCTGCTGTACGCTGTAGTGAGCGTGAAGGCAAAAGCATTTCGTTTTGGATAGCTTCAATTTCTTGCTCTAGCAGTCCCTCTAATTCATGAGGCGACATTTGTCCCATTGCCATTAAACGTAAATTATCAGTAATGAAAGAAATTAGGCGATGATCCTCTGCAATCGTCGGGTAAGCGAGAAACATAGAGCTCTGTTCTGGCGACTCAATGTGAGAGTCAAGAAACTTATAACCACGGTTGCGCGCTGTCTCAAGCAAGTTATTGAGTAGCGCCATTAATTCCATGTAGTACTCATGTTCTTCTGTTGGACCTTTAATGGTCGCAGGCACTTGGCGACGCATTTCTTTCAGTACGTGAGGTGGGTTACCGATGATCAAAGAACCAGCAGCAGCGCCAATGATGATAAGGAATTCGGCTGGTTGCCAGATAGCGCCTAAGTTACCGCCGGCCCACATGTATCCACCGAAGACGCACACCAGGATAGTGAGGACTCCAAAAAACTTTTGCATCTTGTGACTCCTAAGAGGACATTAATTGGTTGAGTTGTTTCAGCGCTTGTTTGTGAAGCTGACATATACGAGGTGGTGTCAGATCCAATACCAGAGCTATTTCGTGTAAGTTGAGTTCATGTTGATAGAACAGAGTAAGCAGCAACTGATCACGCTTCGGCAATTTGCCTAAAGCGCTATCTAAACTGCGACGAATATGCTCATGTTCCATGCCATCATATTGCCCGCCAATATAGCTATCACCACTGCTTTCCATCAGTTGGTCAAGGCTTTGCATCTCTCCCGCAAGGGCGGCATTTTGGCGGTTGTAATAGTCCTGCTCATTCGTCCCCAAGGCTTGGATGATTTCTGCATCCGTAGGCATCCGACCTAAAGAGCGTGTGAGATCTCGAGTCACGTCGTTGAGTTCGTGAGCCTGTTGGCGAGTTTTACGTGAGCGCCAATCTAGCCGGCGTAATTCGTCTAAAATTGCACCTCGAACGCGACACACGGCAAAGGCAGGGAAATGAGGATCGTCAACATCGCCGTATCGGCGTCCAGCTTCAACTAGAGCGATAAGGCCAATTTGCTGCATATCTTCAATACTACAGTGAGAAGTGGCATGAACACGTAGCTGGTTAACGACGCGTTTCACCATAACTTGATGACGTTGCAGCAGTGCATTTTCATCAATTGGGCGTGATGGCGTCGTCACTTCCTCTTCTATGGTATAGGTGTCTTGTATATTCATGTCTAACATGGTTGTGCTCCGTTATTGCACAACATATTTAGTCAACAAAACATCGTCGATTTCGCGAACGATGTCTGTCTTAGCAAAAGCCAGTAAAAGCGTTTGTTTTACTTCGTTTTGCAGAATATCGATGGCACCCGCTTGCTGTAACTCATCAAATGTTTTGTCGCTAAACAATTTTAATAATGAGTTTTGTACCATTGGCATGTATTCATCAATGTCTTTGATGCGCTCAGGACGGCGTGTTTCAATTGCTAGTTCTAGCATGACAAAGTGAGTCTGTTTTTTACCTTTCACGGTTAAAACGACTTTGTCTAAAGGATGGAAGCTAGGACCTTTGCTTGTCGGTTCTTCTGTGACTAAAAATGACAATGGAGAATCATCGATCAAGGAACCAGAGTCAGGTGACTCTTGAGCGTGTTTGTTTAAGTACCAGATTCCGCCCATAATCGTGGCGGCCGAAACGAGGGCGCTGGTGATGATCATGGCGATAAACAGGGCGATCATTTGTTGTTTGGTCATAACCTTTTTCCTCGAGGATTAACTAGGCTTGAGTGTTCAGCCAGTGTTCTGAATAGTTTGTTGTTGTAGTTTGGAATGCACCAGATTCTCGTGCTGCGAAAATAGTGGCGTCTTCTTCATTTGTATGTTGGTCATTGCGACTCTGGCTTTGATCAGAGCCCACGTTGACATCGACATGGACGAAGTTTTGCTCTTGCAGTTCTGTGCGTAGACGCTCAGACACTTGCATTAAAGCTTCTCGTGTTGCGGCTGCATTGGCATTGATGTGCACGCTTAGTCGGTCGCCTTCAACACGTACAAGTAAATCCAGCTTACCTAAATCCGGTGGGTCGAGGCGGATTTTGGCTTCTTGTACATTTTGTTGCGCTTGAAGAGTCACACGGTCATGCAGAACTTGCATCATTTGCTCTCCCCATTTCCCAGCACTGGTGTCAACGCGCACAGCCGCCCACTCAGAGCCTTGAGTTTGAATATGACTCGTGGCAACGGCGGTGTTCGGGGCTTGTGGCGTTGGTGTTTGTCCTTGGAGTGGTGAGGCCGTTGGTTGCCCTTGAGCTGGTTGACTCAATAGGGTCTGAAAGTCGGCACTGGAGATTGATAGACGCGAGTTCGATGACATCGGTTGGCTTTGTTGCACCTCTTGTTGCTTTATAGAGGTGTTTAGCAAGGCGTTATTTGAGTCTTGTGTTGTAGACTTAACATCGTTAGCTACCGATAAAGGCGGAGTTTTTCCGAATTGACCCGACTGCTTTTCTGCCATAGTGAGCATACTCTGGGTTAGAGCCTGAGCTTGCATAGCAAGATCAGGTGATTCTGTTGAACCCAGTGTACTTGTCAGGTGAGCATCTGCTTCAGAAGCCGAGTGTTCGTCAGTATCCAAACCACGAGCATGCGCTTTTTCTTCGCTGTCCAAAGCTGGAGCGGTAAGATGAAAACTCGGCACGGTTGAAGCTGAGGCGAAACCTTGGCCGTCATACTGGCTATGCTCAGACATAGGGTTATGAGAAAAACCGTGTACAGCTCTTGCTTGTTTTATGTTGCCTTCATGGCCAGGTGATGCATTGCCGGATATTTGAGTTGAAGGAGATACGATCATTGAGTTAGCTCCATGGTCATCGCTAATTGATAGGCCATAGCGCGCTCTTGATGGTCATTGACCATGTTCATCTCTTTTTCTAACTCGTTCTTCGACTTTTCTAATCTAGCGAATGCATCTGCATGAACGGTTTTGGCACGTTGAATTTCAGGTGCAAGCTTAGGATCCTTCAAAAAAGGTTTGTGACTGATCAATAGCTCTCGCAACTGCAAGTCATAGCGCTTAAGCGCATGCCAATCTGCTGTTTTTGTAGCGAATTGGATGAGCTGAGATAAATGACGAAATCGCTCTGGCGACACTTTATGCTTGTTGTCCAAAATTCATCCAACCTTCACGAATGTTACCCATTACACGCTCGACATTAACCAAGCGATTCGCATCGTTCTGCACGCTGGCGTAATAAAGCTCAACTTGGCAGAAGTCATACAGCTGGCGTAAGTTTTCAGCAATTTCGCCACCATTCTCATCATCTAGAGCGCTTGTGAGCCCAATCAAGATGTTCATGCATTTGTTGATTCCGTTACCTTTCTCAGCCAAGCGATTCGCAGCCAAATGGCCACGAATACGTTCAACTTCATCAAGTAAGCCATCGATCAACATAATGACTAATTGGTGTGGGTTTGCTGCTGCCGCTTGCGCGTCGAGATCGACTTGTTGGTACGAGTCATAGCCAGAGTCCATAAGCATGAGATATTCTCCTAAAGCCTTAGCCAAACATTGACATGGTTTGGTTCATTTGGGTCATTAATGTATTCATTTGAGTGAACTGTTTTAGGTAACGCTTGTACGACATGTCGTATTTACGCTCTAAAGTAGTTTGTTTATCTGAGATGCGATCAATGTTTGCTTGTAGCGATTCTTTACGAGATTTGAACGCTCCAGAAGAGAATTTGAGGAATGGTTCGACCATAGCATCAATAGAGTCGAGCAAAGCGCCGTCGCCATTGAACATCGCTTCCAAGCCCGCACCGTTGTTTTTTTGTGCCTCGGCAAACTTTTCTTGGTCCACTTTCATTTTGCCATTGCGGTCCAATGTCACACCGATTTCGCTCAAGCGCATGCCGCCGTGCTCACCTCGAACCAGGCTGGTTAACTGGCTTTCAATCGAACGCATAGTTGGATCGCTTGCCAAAGCGCCTCGCTTTTTATCTTCGCCGCCGATTTGAGTGTGTTCATCAATCGCAGATATCAATGTGTTGTAGGCTTCTACGAACTTATTGAGCTGCTCTTTTGTTGCTTCGTCGTCAGCTCCGATACCTAAACCAATAGCGGTTTCTCCTGAGGTTTGAGCCTTGGTAACGGTAATATCTACGCCATCGATAACACCTTCAAACGTATTGCTTGAGTTTGTTAGTTTTAGCCCAGTGCCTTCTGCTCCTAACCAAATCACAGCATCCTGTGGAGCACTTATCTGATTGAGGTTTGTGAATGCATCTTCAAACCAGGCTTGGCCAGTACCAGACGCCGATACGTTGATTTGGTTAGCAACACCAGTTTCAGTGCTTGAAAGCATAAAGTGAGTCTGGCCGTTTGAGCGCACTAAGGTTGCATTTACACCTGGGTTATCGCTGTCGTTATTAATTGCAGTCGCTAAGTCACTTATTGTTGCTGTACCATCACCGTCGGTATCGACTGTTGATAGATCAAGTGTCATCGTTTCACCGTTGATGGTGAATTCGAGAGTTCCTGAAGTCGGAACCTCTGTAGTGGCGTCAAGGTCTGCAGGCATGCCTGTAGAGACTTGATGTGATGTTGCAACTTGTTCAACGAAAATCTGGTAGCTACCGGATAGCGCTTTTGCGTCAGCATTAGCTGTAAAGTAACCTTCTTGAGAAATGCTTGTTGAGTTTTTAATGATGCTGCTAGTACTGCTGTTCATCTCTTTGAGAGCAGTTCGGAACTCACGCATTGCACTTTCAACTTTGCCCAAGGCAGATAACTGAGATTGGTATTTATCGGCTTGTAACTGATAGCGCTGTTTAAATGGTTGAACGTCGTACGTAGCCAACTTAGTTGCCATGGATATTGGATCTAATGAACTCACGAGCTTATTCCCTCTCTCATCGGTAATTGGCGTAACTCTATGCCTGGAATATATGTCTTATCGCAAGATACGTGCCCAATTAAAATGAGCTTTTAAAACATAAACTTACGATGTTATCTGGATTTGAGAGGAAGTAGATTTTCCACCTAGTGTGTTCCGCCTTCCTCTAGAAAACATCTAGTGTTTCCTTATAAGACAAGGCGACTAAAAAACTAAATTATTTAATCCACTTTAGGGGGGAGGGAGTTTAAGTAAATTATCAATAGTGCGGTGTTTTAGGTTCTTCCTGCTATTTTATTGGGACTATTCCTACATAGTGGGATTTCGCTTTTTGGTATCTTTAACTTTGTATGTATTTGGTGTTTGAAGATATTTTTCCAACGTTAGTTTTACACTTAGATAAGAACGGCAGAAATGAATGAATTTGTTTTGCGGCTGATGAAATGTGCTCGATCTTACGAAACGTTTATTAGTGCTAAGTTACTGAGCAAACAAAATATTAATTCAGATGAACTAGCAAGTATCCTACAAGAAGCGATATCCAAGTTCCCTGAGTTGAAAACATATCAGCAAGGACAGGGAAGCGAGACAGTTGAGTTGGAGCTATTTAATAAAGTACTTCATAATATAATGCGGAAAATAGGTTTTAGAGTACCGGAAGAGCAACGTGGGAATAAAAGCTATATTTATATTCGCAGGTGATAAAAAGCCTCCCATAGGGAGGCTTTTTATTTTGGTATATGTTATTTCTAGTTCGTTATTAACGAAGTAGAGACATTGCCATACCAGGTAG
>NZ_WXWT01000405.1:0-29217 GCF_009904725.1 Vibrio sp. V43_P6S15P86 | reverse complement strand
ATTTAAGTTAATACCATCCATATAAACACCTTACTAATGTAAAAGATAATTATTATCATTATCAGGTATGTTGGTTTTTAGAAAGTGGCAAGCGGTGAATCAGTGAAGTGACTCGAAAGTTAGGCGAAATAAAAAGTGGTATCTGGCGTTGTTAATGAAGTCAAGAAAGACGAGAATTGAGAGCTGGATCAGCACACTTTTCTTGGGGGGAATTACTCAAATCTAATCGTAAATTTGCCCCTTGGCAAAACTTAAATGATGGATCTATTAAGGAGTTAACGAAAGGGCGGGAGGGGTCACATTTCCCTACAGTTTTTCTTACCACCTCGTTCCTGTTTTGCTATAGATTACGCATCGAAAACATGGTGTGTTCGGAGGAAATATGTCCATTAATTCTATCGACCATGACGAGATGACCAACATCGCTCACAAATGGGAATTACCTGATGAAGAAGCCGTTGTGAAGCCTGAGAAAACAGTGAAATCAGCAGAAGCCAGAAGACGCATTGAAGCGCTACGTGAAATCCGTGAAAGTGGATTGACCATTGAAGAAGCAAGGGAGCTTGGCTTGATACACTGATTGCTCTAGTTTGGTATAGCAATCCATAGGGTAGTCGTCGGGCTGCCCTTTTTATTTTTCGCTCCATTTTAGCCATTGCGTCTCACCACAACATCTCACATCTCTTTATTTTTCTTATCCAAACGTTCTAATTCACCTCTCTTTCACCTAAAAAGTTCTAGATCCAAACTCATTTTCATCTGTGTAGAAGTTTGACAATCTTACCTAGCGTTACTAAAAGATATATCAATAGCGATATGCTTTTTGTTGATTATCGCGACCACAAAGCAAGGAGCGCGAGTATGGTTGACCAAATCCTTTTTTATGAGCCCGATGAGCCCCACGGTTTTCTTTCCAATTTTTGCCATGCCCCAGTCAATATATCCTCCCAAACTTGGCTCACCAGCGAACATTATTATCAAGCCCAAAAGTTCCTCGATGCGCAGTTACAAAGCAAAATTCAACACGCGAGCACTCCCGATGAAGCATTTGCCTTAAGCCGAAAATACGAACATTTCGTCAGAAGTGACTGGGAGGATATGAAGCTGGCCGTTATGGCTTTCATCGTTAGAGAAAAGTTTCTGCAAAATCCACCTTTAGCGCAGCAGTTAATGAGAACGGGTAACGCTTGTCTTACAGAGCATTCTCACAAAGATGCCTTTTGGGGGGATGGGGGAGACGGTAAAGGAGAAAATCATTTAGGAGAAATTCTGATGAACGTTCGGGCTGAGCTGAGACATGTCGAGCCCTACAATCTCGTGAAGTTCATCGATAAAGCCAAATTGCCAACCCAATGGGGCACATTTATGATGTATGGCTTCGTTGAAACTGCCACGAACAAAGAGCATCTTGCCCTCGTGTATGGAGAGCCTGCAAACAGCGCAGCACCGCTTATTCGGTTGCATTCGGAGTGCCTTACTGGCGATGCCTTGTTTAGTACGCGTTGCGACTGTGGTTTTCAGCTCAATAGGGCGCTACAAAATATTGTCGAAGAGGGATGTGGTGTACTGCTTTATTTACGTCAAGAAGGACGTGGTATTGGCTTGATTAATAAAATTCGAGCTTATCACCTCCAGGACGATGGCGCCGATACTGTAGAAGCCAATGAACGTTTGGGCTTTGCTGCCGATATGCGTGATTACGCGTTCTGTAAAGGGATGTTAGAGCATTTGGGCATTGATGCGGTGCGACTAATGACGAACAACCCACGTAAGCTGGCTGCGTTAAAAGCGGTTGATATCAACGTCATTGAGCGTGTGCCCTTGCAAGAAGGTAATAATCCGAGCAATCAACACTACTTGCAAACAAAGGCGAGTAAATTAGGGCACATGTTTGATCCTAAGTTTGTCAATCACACCAAGTAAAGCATCATCTATGTCTCAATAGATGAAAACGCCAACGATACTATCGTTGGCGTTTTCATTCGTTAGGTCATTTATTTATACCTTTGAATGATCTCATCAATTTCGCCCGATGTTTTTAACTCAGCCAAACGTGTATTGATGTAGTCCTGAGTTTCTGGCTGCATTTGGGGAGAAAAGGCCAAATAGATCGAGTAGTCAGGGATAACTGAACTGAAAGGTTGGATCTGAAAATCCTCAAGTGGCAAATTGAGGCGTTTTAAGTTGTACATAACGCGCGATTCCATTTCAACGAAGGCTGTATCTCCTGGTGTTCGGGTTATCACTCGATATGCGTCATCATAATCTTTAACGCGTATTTCATTCACACTACCATCCTCAAAGAATGGGATTAAATTCGGATAATCAAAACCGAGTAGTAATACGATAGATCGGCCATGCATGGTGTCCATATTCTTGAACTCTAACGGTTTCTCACTACTAGAGACCAATACATGTTTTACAGTGTAAATGGGCTCTTCAGACAAGTTTTCTGATTGCACCTTGCCCCAATTTGGGCTGCCGTAAGTTAGCCAGTTTGGTTCGCCACCTTCTTCTAATATGGAGATCATTCGTTTAAACGGATAAGTATGATAATTCACCTGATAATCCGATTCAGCGAAAATGGCACTGACGATGTCAGTCACAATCCCGGAATGCATTTGCCCCTGTTGTTCTATTTGAAATGGCCTTGCTTGGTCGGCGATAACGTAATAGTTCACTTCAGCGGCAGTAGCATAAGTTCCTATCGCAATAAAACTAAAAGCCAATCTAAGTAGAAGTCTTTTCATCGTATCCTCGATTATTATTTGCGCGTGGCTATATTTAGAGTAGCGCAAGTTTATCGGAGCGATTTCATATGGATGAAAAAGAGCGATCTCAACGTCGATTTAGTATCGGCAACCAACTTATGCTGGCGGTGCTAACGTTGAGTTTAATCTTTACTGTCATCATTTCCGCTGTGAGTTTATATCGAGTTTTTAACGAAGATTTAGCCCATTTGCACGTCGAGCTAAAGCAGGTCGAATCCAGTTACTTATCGAGCTTTTCTGCCAGCTTATGGGTGGAGGATAGGGAGCTGTTACTCACTCAAGCAGAGGGCGCAATGCGCATGCCCTCTGTGGATTATTTACGTATCGCTAATGAAGATGAAGTTATCGTCGAACAGGGCACCGCACTTTCTGAGGATGTCGTAGAAAGAAGTTGGCCGATGCAATATCGTGTTGGTGATAAAACCTATGATCTGGCGACATTGACTGTTCAGGCGGATCTGAGCTCGATTTATGAAGATCTTTGGCAACAATTTTTTTTCTTGCTCACGACAGAAGCGATCAAGATCCTATTGCTCATAATTGGCGTGCTTTGGGTCGCCTTCCGCCTCTTGGTCAATCCTCTCCAACTGCTTTCCGGCGCCGTGAGCGATTTTAGTGGCGGGAAGGTCCCAAGCAAAGTTACGCTCCCAAAGCGTTGGTGTTTTGATGAAGTGAGCGTGTTGGCGGAGAAATACAACCGAAGCGTTGAGAAAGTCCGTGAGCATCAGACTGAGCTTGAAGAAGAAAGAGATAGAGCGGAAGTCGCCAACCGCAAAAAAAGTGAATTTCTTGCCACCATGAGCCATGAAATTCGAACACCGATGAATGGCATTATTGGTGTCGCTTCATTACTGGGTGACACCAAACTCGATCCTCAGCAAAAAGAGTTTGTAGAGATCATCGATAGCTCTTCTCACTCTTTAATGACGATCATCGACGATATTCTCGACTTTTCTAAAGTCGAAGCAGGTAAAGTCGAATTAGAAAATGCGAGTTATGATCTGCGCCGTATTTTGGATGATGTGATCAGCTTACATACCGTCAAAGCCAAGCAGAAGAATCTGCAATTGCTTAGCGATATTGATCCTCACTTGCCAGCGGAAGTACAAGGTGATGCTGCACGCTTAAAACAGGTATTGAACAATTTGTTGAGCAACGCGATCAAATTTACTGATCGTGGTCATGTGAAACTTCTTGTTGAGTTAACACGTCAAGAGCATGATGTCGCCATGATTCGATTTCGCGTCGTTGATTCTGGCATTGGTATTGCGAAAGAGAACCAACAAGCGATCTTCGAACGTTTCCAACAAGCCGATGGCAGTACAACCAGAAAGTACGGTGGTACCGGCCTTGGTTTGGCGATTGGTGCTCAGTTGGTGAACTTAATGGGAGGAGAAATCCAACTGACAAGTGAGTTAGGGCTCGGTAGTTGTTTTGAGTTTTCGATTCCAGTTGTAGTAAAAGCACGGTCTACCTACACGGAACGACCTAATGTTTTGACGTTTCCAAAAGTTGAAGATAATGAAACCAGCCTCCAGCATGGCAATCAACCTTGGGTATTGATTGTTGAAGATACCATCGTAAACCAGAAAGTCGTCCGTATTATGTTGGAAAAGCTCGGCGTTCGAGTGAGCGTCGCAAATCATGGTGAAGAAGCGCTTCAGCTATGTGAGAAGCAAGCTTTTGACTTGGTGTTTATGGATTGCCAAATGCCAGTGATGGATGGCTTCATTACTACTGAGCGTATTCGACAAATGGGAGAGTGGGGGAAACACGTTCCCATTATTGCGTTGAGTGCCAATGTTATTAAAGAAGATCAACAACATTGCTTTGACGTCGGTATGAATGAGTTTGTCGCCAAACCTGTGACCAAAGATCGGTTGCATCAAATATTCGAGCAGTTTTTACCAAAAGCGCTGAAAATCAGTACGGGTCCCAAATAGTTAACTTGAAATTGATCAAGTTAAGTGCGTTTCTATTCTGCAATTGTAACTCTGTATGCTATAGTGCGCGGCTAGTATTTAAAGTACCTTGAGGCTGTAAATGTCGTTCAATCTATCCCTATTGCCGCCTGATGAAAAAAACAAAATCGAACTGGATAAACAAGCGTCGTTTTTGGTTTGGAAGCTCAGAGAGGCCAAATCTGGTCCTGAAGCAATAGAAGAACAGTTGTCCAAGATTAACGATGCTGATGAAAAAGCGTTTTTTCAGCAATCGGTCGAAAAGTACAAACGAGTAATGGGTGTCGCTTAACGCGAATCGTGACAACGGTATAAAACTATGTGGCGAATGAGGTAACCTCCCCATTCCTTTGCTAAGCGAAATTGAAAAGGTTTCGCTTTTTGCTAAAATCCTTCGCATTAAATTTGAATTTAGAGAGACATCCCGATGGGAAGAAGTTTTGAAGTGCGCAAAGCCTCTATGGCGAAAACTGCAGGCGCGAAAATTAAAGTTTATTCCAAATACGGTAAAGAAATTTACATGTGCGCGAAAAACGGCGGTAGTGACCCAGACATGAACTTGTCTCTTCGCCACCTGATCGCGAAAGCGAAAAAAGATCAGGTACCAGCGCACGTTATCGACAAAGCACTAGACAAAGCGAGTGGCGGCGGTGGTGAAGATTACCAACCAGCGCGCTACGAAGGCTTCGGCCCTGGCGGCACAAGCGTGATCGTAGACTGTCTAACAGACAACGGTAACCGTACATTCCAAGATGTACGCCAATGCTTTGTTAAAGTGGGTGCGAAAATTGGTGTTGAGGGCTCAGTTTCTCACATGTTCGATCACCAAGCGGTATTCCAGTTCAAAGGCGACAATGATGAGATCATCCTAGAAACGCTAATGATGGAAGATGTAGACGTAACTGACGTTGAGCTAGAAGACGGTGTGATCACTGTATTCGCTCCTCATACAGAGTTCTTCAAGACGAAAACAGCACTAAATGGTGCGTTCCCAGATCTAACGATCGATGTGGAAGAAATCACTTTCGTTCCTCAAACTCACACTCCAGTAGCGGGTGAAGATGCTGAGAAGTTCCAGAAATTCCTAGATCTTCTAGATGACTGTGACGACGTTCAGCAGGTTTACCACAACGCAGAGCTATAATTTCTTAGCTTCCACCGTTGTAAAAAGGCTTCCCGAGGGAAGCCTTTTTTGATCGTACTTTTTGCTAGCAGCATTATGCGTTGCGATATTTGGAATAACACAGTGACATGATCACACCAAAACAGATGCCTTGCGTCAGCATGGCCGTGCCGCCGTAACTAAAGAACGGCAAAGGGCTTCCCATTACAGGCAACAAGCCGCTCACCATGCCTGTATTGATAAAAGCATACAGGAAAAAGCTCATCGCTAATGCGCCACTCACAAGCCGACTAAAAAAGTGGTCAGACTGACATGCAAGCAACATGACGCGCGCGGTAATAAACAAGTACAGTGCGAGCAAGACTAAACTACCAACAAAACCCCACTCCTCGGCATAAGTCGAAAAAATAAAGTCCGTATGACTTTCTGGAATAAAGCCAAGTGTTCCTTGCGTAGCATTCATCCAACCTTTGCCTTTCATTCCGCCGGAGCCTATCGCAATCAAAGATTGGATAATTTGGTAGCCCGAACCTAACGGATCCGACTCTGGGTGCAAGAACTGAGTAACGCGGCTTTTTTGATACGTTTCCATGACGAAGAACCACAAAATAGGCGCCAACGTTAATATACTCGCGACAAAGCCACCGATTATTTTCCAGCTCATGCCAGCTAAAAATAAAACGAATAAGGCGTAAATGACGGTAAAAACTGCACCGTCTAAATCCGGTTGTAGCGCGATTAACCCAGCAGGAATCATTGTGATGAGTAAGCAGAATGCGATTTTTCTACTATCTGGTCTGCCACCTTCAATATGTAGCATCCACGCGATCATGATTGGAATCGAGAGTTTGATTAGCTCCGAGGGTTGAAAGCGAAAAAAGCCAATATCGAGCCAACGTTGAGAGCCATTAGTGCTATCGCCAAACAAAGCGACAGCAAGTAGCAGCGCAACCGCAATAATGTAGAGATATGGAGCTGAGCGTTGATAGCTAGCGGCGGGAATCGATGACATGACCAATATACAAACCAAGGTCAGTCCGCAGCGTGCTAAATGCTTGAAGAGCATGGCCTCATTAAAGCCACTGGCACTCCAAAGTGTTAGTGTACTCAATAGCATGATCGGAATGATCGCCATCAGCAGTGGCAAATCGACCCTGGGGAAAAAACGCTTATTCATTTTCTACGACCTAATAACGCACCCAGTTCGAGCGCGAAAACAACCAGAACTCGAGAGTTCGAACTATTCCGATGCTAAGAATCCTATTTGGAAATAACAGACACCATGCAAAGGTGTGTATGAGAGGAGCGTCGATGTCGTCTGTTATGGGTAAGCCGCTTGGAAAGCTGTGGAATGGATAAATACACTAGACGCAGGTTTTAAGCCAGTATTTTTATTCCTATTGTGGTGAAAGACAGACGCTTACAAACAAGCTGGGATAAATGTTCTCTTTAAGGATGGAATGTCATTCATCGCAGCAAACAACCATTCATCGCAGCAAACAACCATTCACTCCGCATAACTGCCATTGGTCGCATGCAAAAGCAGCGTGCGATCTTCTCCCTTAATCTGAAACCATCAAATCACGTTCAACAAGGACAGTACATGATGGTTTCTCAATCTCGCTCAATCAAAGCTCTTAAACTGGCAAGTACGTTTATCGCCGCATTTGCACTCAGCAGCAATCTGGCTCTGGCTAACCCAAGCGAGCGCACACTCAGTCAATTCAACCAAGCGGCGCAGGGTGACTCTGGTTTAGTTGATACCGTTTACGGCGAATTATCCAAACAACTCGAAGAGCAGGGCGCAACGCCGGTGACGTTGGTTTACTTGGGCAGTGCTGAGACATTGCAAGGCCGTGAGGCGTTTATGCCTTGGAACAAGATGAAGTTCACCGAGCGCGGTCTTGCCACAATCCAAAAAGGCTTGGATTTAATGGCGAATCAGCCAGTACCACTGCAAGAGCAACAACGCTTACAAGGCTTGCCGGAATACCAGCTAGCTACCGCCATGGCAGCGACTACGTTTACCTCTCTGCCAGACATGTTCAATCACTTTGAGCGTGGCTACGAGCTGTACCTTTCTCTGCTCGATGAACCGAGTTTTAGCCAACAACCTTTCGCCGCAACGTCTTGGATTTATCGCTACGCCATTGAAGCAGCACTACGAGCTGAAGATGTTCAACAAGCCAAAACATGGTTAGCGCAAATGGAGCAGTTGGGTGACAGCAATCTAGAAACGCAAACCGCGAAAGCGCTGCTAGCCAAGTATTAGGGAGGCGTCATGATCGTTTTTAATCAACTCAGTCGCGATTACGCCCTTGGCAGCCAAACCGTACGTGCATTGCGAGACGTGTCTGGTGAAGTGTTTGCGGGCGAAATGGTGGCATTATGCGGACCGTCTGGCTCAGGCAAAAGCACCTTACTTAACGTGCTTGGCATGCTGGATACTCAATACCAAGGTCAGGTGGCATTTGCAGGCAGCCCATACCCAACCGGACAAATGCAGGCTGCGAAAATGCGCCGTGAAAAGCTTGGTTTTGTGTTCCAAAAATTCAACCTTGTCCCCGTGATGACGGCGCTAGAGAACGTGGCGTATCCGCTGCATCTCAACGGCTTTTCAAAAGCAGAACAAACCGAGCTCGCCACACAAATGCTAGAGCATGTTGGCTTGGGCGAGTTTATTAATCATATGCCCGATAACCTATCAGGCGGTCAGCAACAACGAGTGGCAATTGCTCGTGCGTTAGTACACAAACCAGCATTGGTGATTGCTGATGAGCCAACCGCAAGCCTTGATAGCCAAACTGCCAACAAGGTCATCGACATTATGAAAGGGCTCGGACACGAGCTTGGCACCACTTTTATCGTCGCCACTCACGACCCTCGCATGGCATCCCGCTGCGATCGCACCATTGAATTGGTGGACGGCAAAATCACCCAAACGCACGCAAGTGTGGAGGAGGTTTCATGGGCAAGCTAATTCCTGCTTCTGTTCGCCTTGCTTGGTTGAACCTGCAACGCAATCGCCGCCGCAGTTTGTTGTCGATGCTGATCATCGCCATAGCTGTGTTCGCTTTAACTAGTGCGGGTGGTTTTGGTCTGTACACTTACGACAGTTTGAAAGAGTCGACAGCGCGTGACACGGGGCATCTGACGTTAACCACGCCAGGTTACTTCGTTAAAGAAGAAGAGATGCCACTGAGTAATGGGTTAACTCATGCGGACGACATCACCAAGCAATTGATTGGCTTAAGCGTGGTGCGAGGCGTGCAGCCACGAGTTGAGTTCAGCGGTTTGATTTCCAACGGCAACAAGTCCTCGATCTTTATCGGCATTGGCGTGAACGAACGCGAATTCGATATGAAAGGACCTTTTTTAGATGTGCGTGAAGGACAGACGCTGTCCAACATTCATGCATCGCGTTATGACCCAGCAGAGCCAGAAGTGATGCTCGGCGTTGATTTGGCGAATAACCTAAGCGTGCACGTTGGCGATTGGATTACCTTGCTGGCGACCACAACCGACGGCGCATTGAACGCGTATGACTTCAAAGTACGTGGCATTTACTCAACCGGCGTGCCTGAGCTTGATAAACGCCAGCTGTACGTGCACATCAACAGTACGCAATCGCTGCTCGGTTCAGACAAAGTCAGTGCGTTATCTGTCTTCCTGTTCGATACCAGTTTAACGAGCCAAGTCGAGCAACAAGTGGCTTCGGTTCTGAGTAAGCAAAAGCCGAACTTTGGTGATCAAGATATTGAAATTACGCCTTGGCAAGAACGCGCGTTCTTCTATCTCAAAGTGAAAGATTTGTACGACCGCATCTTCGGCATCATGGGCGCAGTAATGGCGTTGGTAGTCTTTGTCGCCCTGTTCAACACCATGACCATGTCAGTGACTGAACGCACTCGTGAAATTGGCACCTTGTCAGCACTTGGTAGCTACCCTCGCGAAATCATTGCTGGGTTCTTGCGCGAAGCAGGGTTACTTGCGGTGATTGGCAGCTTAATCGGCGCTTTGTTTACGGCGCTAGTGACCGTCTTACTGATGGTCGTGGATGTACAAATGCCGCCACCGCCAGGACGCACAGAAGGTTACCCATTGACGATTTACTTCTCTTGGGAGCTGGTGGCTGTCGCAGGATTCGCAGTATTGATGATTTGTTTGGTTGCGGCGTTTTTCTCGGCGCGCAAAGGGGTGAACAAGCCAATTACGGAGGCTCTGATTTATGTTTAATTTCAAATCACTATTACCAATTGCATTGCTGACGGCAATCGGCGTTGCAAGCATGAATGCCAGTGCGAATGAAACAGCGCTAGATGCACAGCAAGTCGCGCAATTGATTGAAAAAGCGGATAGCTACCGCTTGCAAGATGATTCCTCCAAAGTGGTGTCACTGGTGCGCTTATATCAAGACCAAGAGTTAGATAAAACCCGCCTTTACCACGTGTACACGCGTCCAAATCGTGAATCGCTGGTGGTGTTCAAATCAGCAGTCGAAGCTGGGCAAAAGATGCTGATGATGGGCGACAACTACTGGCTGCAAATGCCAAAGAGCCGCCGTCCGATTCGCATTACGCCAATGCAGAAGCTGCTTGGTGAAGCGTCTATTGGCGACATCTCAACCCTGACGTGGAGCCAAGATTATCAAGGTGAATGGAAAGCGACAGAAACTGTTTCGGTGAATGGAGAAAGTGTTGCGGCTTATCACCTTGCCTTAACCGCGACAACCAAAGGGGCGAGTTATCAGAAGATCGACTTATGGTTGTCTGAGCAAGATGCGTTTCCAATTAAAGCTGATCTCTACTTGCGCTCTGGCAAACTCGCCAAGCAAGCGCAATACGGACGTGCAAGCGACAATGGCGAAGACTACGTCAGTGAGATGACCTTGCTTGATAGCATTCAGCCGAGCAAAAAGACCGTTATCGAGTATCAAGAAATCGTGCCTTGGCAACTGGATAACAAGTTTTACAACCCAAGCTATTTGCCGAAAGCCAACACGACTCAGCTTTAGTCTGAGCTTTGCAAATAGAAGCATGAAAACGAGCAAGGAAGTCACATGAAACCGCACCAGCCTAACCTTAACAAAAGCACCAGTTTGTTGATTGCAGCCTCATTGTGTGTGGGCGCAGCAGTCCCTGCTTTTGCCAATGATGAGCTGAGTTTTGAGTGGGATTGGGCTGTCAGTTACGAAAGGGCCGAGCAGCGTGATAGCGCGTTTATGCAGGCGCAGGGCAGTTCTCGTGATTCACTTAATGCACTGTTGGATGTGCAGGTGAATTATCAGAACTTCAGTGGTTTGTTCGCTCTGTATAGCCAAGGTTTGTACCTCAATCAACAAGGAAAGAGTGATTGGTGGAGTGAAGCTGATAACCAATTGCTGATTAGAGAGCTTGCTTGGCTAGGGGAGTGGCAAGTCGGTGATACCACTCTTGATGTGAGTTTAGGTAAGTTGCGCGTGGATTGGGGCGTGGGTTATGGCTACCGACCTTTGGATCTGTTTAAGCCTTATCGACAAAACCCTGTTGGCTTAGTCGCAGAAGAGGGTGCGGGTGTGTTTTCACTCTCACACTACGATATGGCTGGTGAGTGGACCGTCATTGCGACCGATTCAAGCTGGGGGCAACAAGACCAAAGTGCACTTGATCAAGCCGCAGAGCAACAAGGTGTTGGTATTCGTCGTTATGCGCTGGTGGGTGACACCGAGTATCAACTTATTGGTTATTACGATGATGTGCGCCGAGGTTTACTTGGAGCCAGTGTAATTGCGGTGTGGGGTGAATCCATCGCAATGCACGGTTCCATGCTGTGGCAAAAGCAAAGTGTCGGCTATCAGTTTCAGCAGGATGATCTTTACCGACCCGTTTCGGTTGAGGAGCAGGGCAGCGCATTCCAAGCCTTAGTTGGATTGAACTGGGCAAACCAAGCCGGACACAATGTGATTGCTGAATATTGGTACGACAGCCGGGCATGGTCGAAAAGCGAGTGGCAACAAGCAATCGAACGTGGCGAATTTCTCTCTCAACCCCTTAATCCCCAAACGTCTCTACTTGCAACAAGCTACGCCCAAGGGTTTCAGCATGCCAATATCGTTCAGCATAACGTAATGCTGCACTGGAGTTGGGATGTGGAAGCGTGGGCTGCATGGAACGGTAAAGCGGATATGGGCTGGCTAAGTGATGTAACTCCTACGTTGGATGTGATGTTGTCGCCGCAAGATGGCGGTGTGATTGTCACGCAGTGGCTTAACTACCAATGGATTGATACCGGCGATCAAAGTGTAGAAGTGGAAGTTGCCGCACGCTTTTTAACCGGAGACGACCAATCTGCTTACGCACAAATCAATGATAAGCATATGATTGTATTTAATATCAAAGGGAAGTTTTAAATGTGTTCAGCTAAGTTAATGGTAGAAAGTGGATGGCTACGCAGTGTGGTTGTCACGACTTTATTCTGTTTGTTTATCTCGGTAATGACATTGTCTGTTTGGGGTGGACCTTACTATGTGCATGTATTGGTGAGCTTTGGTTTTGGTTACTCCGCCTTGTTTTTCTCTTGGTTAGTCGACAAGTTGTTTCCTAGCATCCCTCGTAGACTAGAAATTGCTTTGTCATTGACCGCCTGTTTGTTGTTTGGCGTCATTAATGCGCAGTTTTGGCTCGGTGAATACTTCGGCATTTCGGGCATGCTGCCAGTGTTGCTGATGGGCTTGTTATTCAGCGGCATGTGTTACTTTTATTTCCACTCACGAGAGAAAGAAGCGATTGCTCAGCGTGAATTAGAGAGTATCAAGCGTGAAAAGGCAGAGCAGGAACGTGCACTGTTGCTAAGTCAGCTTAAACAGATGCAAAGCCAGATTGAACCGCATTTCCTATTTAATACCTTGGCAAATATCAGCGCGTTGATGTCCCAGGACGTTGATAAGGCCAAGCAGATGTTGGATCAACTTACCGCACTATTACGTGCGACGCTAAAAAGCTCACGTGAAGAGCACACCACGATTGAGAATGAAATTGCCTTAATTGAAGCCTGCTTGAGTATTCAGAAGATACGTCTGGATGGACGTCTAAGCTACAAAATTGAAGTAGAAGATGGTTTAGGAACAACAGAACTGCCACCGATGATGTTGCAACCTTTGGTGGAGAATGCCATTGTTCACGGTATTGAGCCGAAGCGAGAAGGCGGTGAAGTCCGTTTGCTGATTAAGCGCGAACAACAGAACTTGCTGATTGAAGTCAGAGACACGGGTGTTGGCTTAAATCACGTGAGTGGGCACATGGGCTCTGGCGTCGGTTTAAGTAATCTCAAGCAGCGAGTTGAAGCTTTGTTCGCAGGGCAAGGAGATGTTTCTATCAGTGAGTCTGCTCAGGGTGGCGTTTGTGTTCGCTTGCGCTGGCCAATGGAATCGTAATCAAGGAAGAAAGGAATGAATACAGGGTTTACTGCCATTATTGCTGATGATGAACCGCTATTGAGGCGTCATCTTGATAAAAGCCTAGCTGATGTGTGGCCAGAGCTAGAGGTAATAGCCAAAGTCGCGGATGGTGAACAAGCGTTGCAGGCCATTGAGCACAACCAACCTGACATTGCGTTTCTCGATATTCGTATGCCAGTGTTGGATGGCATGACATTAGCGCAAAAACTCAATCAACTCGCCAATCCACCTTTGATTGTGTTTGTCACCGCGTACGATGATTACGCCATCAAAGCCTTTGAACAAAATGCCGCCGATTATTTGCTCAAGCCTATCTCGGATGAGCGCCTCCTGACGACGTGTGAAAGAGTGAAAGTACGCCTTGCTAAGCGAGAGCAAGAAAGCAGTAATGTGCAGATGAGCAGCCTGTTAGAACAGTTGCAGCAATTATCCGCGCCACAAACTCAGCAATATCTTCAGTGGATCAAAGCGACGCAAGGGGAAGACATTCATTTGATCGCCACGTCTGATGTGTTGTATTTCAAAGCGGAAGAAAAATACGTTTCTGTGTATGCCCAACAAGGACAAGGCAAAGTGCAGGAGTATTTGATTCGCACATCGTTGAAAGAGTTGATAGGGCAGCTTAACCCAGAACAGTTCTGGCAAGTGCACCGTTCAAGCGTGGTGCAAGTGTGTAAAATTAGCAAAGTAAACAAAGACTTTGTTGGCAGAATGTTTGTGCACGTTGGAGAAAATAAGCTCCCTGTGAGCCGTGCATCTCAAAGTTTGTTCAAAGGGATGTAATCGCTAGAACTGCTCACTCTTTACACTGTAAACTCGCTGCTCATTTTTTCAGCAATAAAAACAAAAAGCGCCTAAGTCATCAGACGTTAGGCGCTTTTGTCGTTTTATAGCGACGACTTCTCCGAAGAGATGAATGGGCTTATTCGCTGATCATCACTTTCTCGATAATGATTGGATCGCATGGCACATCATCGTGACCAAGCTTAGAGGTCGTTTTTACTTTCGCGATGCGATTTACGACATCCATACCTGCGGTCACTTTACCAAACACGGCGTAGCCCCAGCCTAGGTTGGTGGTTGCGGTGTGGTCTAGGAAATCATTGTCTTCCAAGTTAATGAAGAACTGTGCCGTTGCAGAGTGCGGAGCATCGGTACGCGCCATTGCGATAGTGCCAACAAGGTTCTTTAGACCACGGTTTGCTTCGTTCGCGATAGGGGCGCGTGTTGGCTTTTCTGCCATGTCTTCTGTATGACCGCCACCTTGGATCATAAAGCCGTCGATAACGCGGTGGAAAATGGTGCCGTTGTAGAAGCCATCTTCACAGTATTTTTTGAAGTTCTTTGAGCTAACTGGCGCTCGTTCTAGATTCAGTTCAATTTCGATGTCACCGAAATTGGTGGTCATGATAATCATCTGGTTTTGCCCTTATGGGTGCTTAGTTGGCGGCATTATAGCTAAGTCGCTTGAGGATAGCAGAAATAAAAACAGCGACGTTAAGGCGTCGCTGTTTCTACTATTAAGTATGGTTAAGGAAGTTAAACCGTGAAGCGTCCCACCAAGTCGTAAAGCTCGTTGGCTTTGTGATTGAGGTTTTGGCTGCCCGAGCGATTTTGATTGGCAAGGTGCGCCGATTGACTACTTTGCTGAGAAATGACTTCGATGCGTTGTGAAATCTCTTGTCCAACTTGGCTTTGCTCTTCGGTCGCGGTAGCGATCAGCGTGTTCATGTCCATGATATTCGCAATCGCTGCTTGAATATCTTGCAGCGCAACCGATGCAGCACGTGCTTCTTCTACTGTCGCTTCGCCACGTGCTTGGCTAGATTCCATCGCTTTTACTGCGGCATCCGATCCAGCTTTAAGTTGATCGATCATCTTGTGAATGTCACCTGTGCTGTCCTGAGTGCGGCTTGCAAGCTTACGCACTTCATCCGCGACAACTGCGAATCCGCGTCCTTGATCGCCCGCTCGTGCCGCTTCAATGGCGGCATTTAGCGCAAGCAAGTTGGTTTGTTCAGCAATATCTTGGATGACTTCAAGTGAGGATGAGATGTTCTGCACGTCACTCTCTAGACGTGAAATTACAGTGCTTGCTTCAGAGACCTCATTCGCTAGCGCTTCAACGGAATTAGCGGCGGAGTCTACGATGTGTTTCGCTTGTTGTGCGTTGTCATCGGCGTTTTTAGCGGAATCGGCGGCTTGGTTTGCGTTGCCAGAGATCTCGTGAGCGGTGGCCGTCATTTCTGTCATTGCAGTCGCGACTTGTTCCGTTTCCTCACGTTGACCAGAAGCCAATTCATCCACTTGTGAGGCGCGTTGAGACATGTTGTTCGTTTCTGATACTACCTCTTGTCCGACATGGCTGACGCTCTTAATAATTCCTTGCAAGCTCTCAACGAAGATATTGAAGTTATGCGCGAGCTGCTTAAATTCTGGCACGCTAGATTCTTCCATCCGCGCGGTTAAGTCGGCGTCACCTTGCGCGAAAGATTGGATTGAGCTGTCAAACTGTTCGATAGGGCGCATAATGCTACGGTTGACGAGTACGGCAAAAATGGCCACGACAACGGCAATAGAGAAACAAAACATAGCAATAGCGGCTAAGGTATTGTTTAGCTCATAGTTTGCTGTGTTTTCCATCTCTGTAATGATCGCATCGATATCATCAGTATAAAAACCTGTGCCAATCATAATATCCCACTTGGGAATGAACATGGAGTAGCTGAGTTTTGGTAATGCTTCGGTTTGCCCTAACTTAGGGAAGTAGTAGGTTGTGAAGTCACCCGTTTTGGCGTTTTTCAACAGGTCTTGGATCAGGTAGTTGCCTTTTTTGTCTTGAAGGTTATAGAAGTTTTCTCCAACCCCTTTGTTGTTTTTGCCGACAACAACACGCACGCCTTTTGAGTCGTACGCAAAAATATAACCTGATTGGCCGAACTCTAGCTCTTTGAGCACTGGAATAGCTTCTTGCAATGAGGCATTACGATCCAATAACGGTTTGAGTGCGGAATGAGCCATCTGCACATAGTTTTTCAGTTCCGCTTTCTTCATCTCCATCATCGTCGTGTGCGTATGATTGATTTGTTGTTGGTTGTAGGTACTGGTTTGGAGGTAGGTAAACCACATCATACCCAAAGCAATCGTTAACACGGGAATGATGGAAAGAATATAAAGTCGCTTTCTTATCGTTAGATTCATTGGTACTTCCTTACGTCTCGGCGCAGCGTTACAAACTGGTAAACTTCAATAGCTTTACCAAATAAAAGTGTTAATAATTATTTTTGTACTGATTGCAGATTAACCGAGTTGGCGGGTGAGAAGTACAGGAAGTTGGTGATCGTGGACGAGAGAGACTCACATTTTTAAGCAGGATCACAATTAGCGAGAGCATTGGCCCGAGTTGCAGCGGGAGCTACCAGTAAGCCAGTATGAGACACGATACCTATTGTTGGCAAAGCGCAGGTAAAGCCAGTCGGCAATTGGTTTGAATAATGGCCAACGTAGTGGTGCATATAGCCAACCTCGTCCGACAAACTGCCATGCTCGGTGAGTCACATCAAGACCAAGTATCAGTTCATTGTTGTCATTCAGCGCATGCAAAATAGTATTGGCTTTTTGCGCATCTATCTGTGGGTAATCAGAAAATTCATCGCTGTAGATATCGACAATTTTTATCGCTTGTTTTACATCTCGTCGCTTAAGTGCGTGCATTTCTTTGGCGCACAGTGGGCAAGTTCCGTCATAAAATATAGTGAGTTTTGTCATTGCGATCGTCTTACTTGATTTGTCTTACTGAATTCTACGTGGCGATTTTTCTTTTGGTTCATTATGTTGCAGGTAGTGGTTCCAATTCGCGCGTATGTTCTCGTAGTTATATTGGCAAAAGTCTTTGCGATCTCGTAGGTAGTCTTTTTCAACTTCATCGAGAAGCGACTTGTACTGTTCCGGATCACTGCCGTACACCAAACATAAGGTAGAGAAGTAGCGTTGCAAATCAAAACTGTGCTCATCAATGTACTCACCGAAGTCGTAGTAGTCCGGTCTGTCATCGGACTCAAATGCGAACATGTCGGCGGCGCTAATGGCCATCTCTGCGCCATCTTCTAGGAAGTCAATCATTAAGATCGTGGCAAAATTATCGACTGCATCTTCTTCTTTTCCGAGAACAGGGATGTTTTGATCTTCGATGTAAGCATGCCCGGCTTCATGCAGCAAGGTGTGTAATAACGTATCTAACGCCCCTGTTTTTGGGGATTTCCCAAGGCGTTCTTCATACTGGTTATTGGAGAAGTAATTGAGTGATTCCAAATAAAAAGTGTAAGGAATGTGTATCGTGTGCGTATCGGGATCGTACATTGGGCCATCTTCTCCGCCGTAAACCAGTGTGAGTGGTTTGCGAAATGGAAAGTGGATCTGAGATAGCTCAACAAAAATTTGGTTTACATCGCTGTTTTGGATAGATTGCAGGGCGATGTTTTCATGGGTTGTTTCCACGGGAGAATATTCAATACGGATATTTTCCGCTGCAGTGGCAGATGAGATGGCACAGAGTAATAGCACAGGGAAAAGCGAATGAATTTTCATGTAGGGCTCTTGTTATTTGAATAACTTACATAAAAATTATACATGTTTTTGTGTGATGCATAACTGGGATTGTTTTTATCACCCAGAATCGGGTAGTTAGCCTCGAAAGACTACCATGACAACACCGTACATTTTGGTTGCTGGGCCCTCCAGAAAGCCTATCAAAACACGTTTTATTCAGGAGACGATAGATAAGTGATTGGCTTTTAAGGTTTATTTTTTGGTGAGGCTAAGCTGAATTGGCTTTGCTCTTTTGTCTGTAAAAATGCTATTCAGCAGTTAATCATTATGGAATGAAACCATGGGATTGGTGAATGTCACTGAATTGAAGAAAATTATCAGCAATATGTTATAATCCGGCTCCGTTGTGACGAAAACGTTTGTTGCAGCTTGAGAGTTTCCTTGGATTCGGCTCGTTTACACACCATGAGCCAGAGTTGAAAAGCTACGACAGGAACAAGCAAACCCAATTGTTTTGAACGCGATCTCGGCGTTTAGAGGTTACAACGGGAAGGAACTTTGTTTGATAGTAATTGACACATTCTGTTTAAGTAAGGGAGCCCAACGTGGTTCAGAAAGTGTCACCCAGAATTTACTCACAACACTATACCCCAAGCAGTCACGCACAGGTATTGCGAGGGGGCATTTGAAGGAGCTATATCGGCTCCTTTCACATTTAAGGGCTGGCTAACAGCGGAAAACTGACACATCGCTAAAGGAGCGTCCCTTAAACTAGCCTAAGGCGCATCTACACCAACTTTTGAGTATTTTCGAAACAGTAAAGCGAGAACATTTGCTATTGAATGAAGGTTAAATTAACACTCGATCATTACGGAGGATGAAGAGAACAATAATAAGAGGCGATATGAATCATTTAATATCTGTAGGTGCACTGGAGTCCTTCTTGGTCGCAATCAGTGTGCTTTTCCTGGGGCATTTTATTAATGCTAAGCTACCGATTTTAAAGAAGTTCAACATACCTGAGCCGATTGTAGGTGGCCTTATTGTGGCCTGCATGATTACTGCTCTTCATTTCAACGGCATCGACTTGGAGTTCGATTTGCCGTTACAAAATACGTTTATGTTAATGTTTTTTGCGACGGTTGGTTTGGCCGCAAATTACACTCAGTTGATGAAAGGAGGTGCGAAGGTTTTTATCTTCTTAGCTGTCGCATCGTTTTACATCATCATACAAAACGGCGTTGGCGTTTCACTCGCGGCGGCGCTCGGTTTAGATCCTTTGATGGGGTTAATTGCGGGCTCGATTACTCTGTCTGGTGGCCATGGTACAGGTGCTGCGTGGTCACAAACCTTCCAAGACGTGTATGGATTGGATAACGTTTTGGAAATTGCGATGGCATCAGCCACTTTTGGTTTGATCATCGGCGGTATCATTGGTAGCCCAGTGGCACAGCGCCTCGTAGAAAAAAACAGCATTGAATCGGAGTATGGTCGTGGTGGTCGAGATGCCAAAACTCACGAAAAATTCCCTGAGTTGGTGACCTACAACGAATACGAAGAAGATAAAGTAACGGCGAAAAAAGTGGTGGAGAAACTCTTCTTCCTACTGATCTGTGTTACGGGGGCGAAGTATGTTGAGCAATGGGTTAGCACGTATGAAATCTCATGGTTGATGATTCCAGACTTTGTATATGCGCTGTTCATTGGTGTGATCATCACGAACTTCTTAGAGGTGACCAAGCTTCGTAAGTTAGACGCAGAAACCGTCGATATGCTCGGTACCGTTTCTTTGTCATTGTTCTTGGCGATGGCATTAATGAGCTTGAAGTTATGGAATATCTTTGACTTAGCGATTCCATTCTTGGTCATTTTGGCTGTGCAGTCTGTGGTCTTAGCTATCTTCACTTACTACGTTACGTTCAAAGTGATGGGACGCAACTATGACGCTGCGGTTATTGCGGGTGGTCACTGTGGTTTTGGCTTGGGAGCAACCCCAACAGCCGTGATGAACATGGGTTCTATCGTTAACCGATTTGGCCCGTCGCCGCAGGCATTTATGGTGGTGCCAATTGTGGGGGCTTTCTTTATCGACATCGTTAACTTAATCATTTTACAAGGTTACATTTCATTCCTTGGTTAAATTTAAGTTCATGATCTCCTAAGGTCGAAATAAAAACGGTTACAACACCGGTTGTGACCGTTTTTTTATGGCTCGATTTTGGCCGTTTATCGAACGACGGATTATTGAATGGTTCGGCTGAACTTGAGACTAGCTGTCCAACCAAGAACGCCGATGAAAGCGTAAATGCCAACGTTTAACCAGCCCGCCTGAGAAATTGCATTCAATGGGCTTGGTGCAACAATGGCGTGCAGTGGAAGGTAAAGCACTTCGGAGAAGAACTGATCTAGGCCGTAATAGCCAAATAGTGCGATTGGCATCCAGCGCAGCGCATAAATGGCGATAAACAAAATGACCAGTGGTGAATTCACTTTCTGAGAAATAGCCATTGCGGTTAATGCTAACGGTAACAGTAGAATACCGGCGAACAACATTCTGATTAAAAACTCTCCCCAATGCAGCAGCACGTAACCTAACGAGGCTTGGCGGTACAATAAAGCCAATTGGTGATCGGTAGAGATGTTCAGCAACCACAACATCAAATCTGCTGCGAGCACAAGCGCCGAGCAAACGAGCGGAATCACCAATAAGCCAAACCCTAGCTTCACTAAGTGAGTTTTTATATCGCTGACCGGCATACTGCGCCAAAACATAATACTGCCCTCTGCGCGCTCTTTGCGCAGTGTTCTCGGGAAGTATTGAACGGCTAACAAGATAGACAGCAGTCCTGCCCCGCCGGTAATCAACATGTTTACATCGTCACCAAGCTCTTTGTGAATGTCACTGACATCGCCACCAAAGCTCATTTGAAAAAACATATTGTGTTGTAGAGTGTCGTTACTCATTAAACTGACAAAGAGGATAAGTCCACATGCCAACACAAACAGTGGAATACGTAAAACAAGAGGGTTTTCTAACCACTCTTTTTGCAACATCGCGACAACTGAACGCATTACGCTGCCTCCTTCTGCAATGCTAAAAATAGATCCGCTAACTTCACCCCATGGATGGCCCCCATTGTTTCTGCTTGTTGGGCATACTGGGCAGTGAGTAACCATTTCGTTGAACCGAGCCCTTTTTGTGACGACAGTGGGTTCATCGCTTCAATTTGTGTGCGGTATTCGTCGTTGGCTTCAAGAATGAAATAGTCTTCACTGATACTGTCCATCGAGGTTTGCAGAACGGGGTGGCCATGCTTGAGAATCAGCACATCAGTCAGTAAGTGCTCAATCTCTGATACTTCATGACTGGCGATGATCAACACGCGTTCGCCGTCGTGAAACCATTCCAACAAGTGACGATAAAACGTATCACGATAAACGAGATCTAACCCGAGTGTCGGTTCATCCAATATGAGGATTTGGGTGTTAGTCGCGATTACAATCGCGAGGTGCAATTGCACCTTCATCCCTTTGGATAAAGATTTGATGCGCGCACGAGGTTTGATGTCCGTTTGACGAAGCAGCGTATCTGCTTGAGCGCGATTGAACCCTGGATGCACACCTTCGGTATAGTTAAGCAGTTGAGCGACAGTCATCCAATCTGGCAGAACGTTCACATCCGAGATGTAGGACAAGCTCTGCATTATTTTGTCGCGTTGCATAATGGGTTCAAATCCGTTGATACGAACAGTGCCTTGATATTCATGTGCGCCGAGTAGGGCATTAATAAGCGTTGATTTACCTGCGCCATTATGGCCGAGTAAGCCAAGTACTTGTCCTGCATGTAGGTCGAAACTCACTTCATGCAGTGCTTCTCCTTGTTGCTGATATTGCTTGGAGACGTTGTTTACACTGACTAATGCGCTCATTGGTCACCTTTCAAGTGTGGTTTTAGTTGTTGAATGAATTCGTCGAGTGACATATCCAGACGCTGTATTGTGTCGGCTATCTGCGGAATTTGTTGTTGAAGAAAACGTGCCTTCTCGTCTGCGAGCAATTTGAGTTTTGCCCCTGAAGCGACAAACATACCTTGACCGCGTTTTTTCTCCACTAACCCCTCATCAACAAGCAATTGATAGCCTTTCATGACGGTGAGGTGGTTAATTTTCATATCCGCAGAGATGCTACGAACAGAGGGCAGAGCATCGCCTTCTTGCCAGATACCTTGCAGTATTTGTTGAGTGATCTGGTCAGCCAACTGTCGAAAAATCGGTTGGCGATCATGCCAATTGGTCATGAGTGAATCTCTTGGCTGAAGTGGTGTTATATATAGGTATAACACCTAGTGTGCCGGAGAGAAAGTAATAATTTAAAATTAAGCGTATGTTCCAGCCTTCGCTTTCCCTAAATATCTACCTATGTGATAGCTATTTTGAAGACTTTATTGTGAACATAAATTAGACACTTCTCATAAGTTGAGAAGTGTTATTTTTCTAATCCAATCAAGGTATTTACCACCAGCTTGGTATTGGTATTCTCATATAATGATAATCAGTGGGATTTTGGGTGCATCCATTTCTTACTTGATGAGAATTTGTGGTAAATACACCCTAGAAAACAAAAGGTTCGAGAGGCAATCTGATTGACTTAGGCACCTATCTCACGTTGAGCGCTTGCTCAATGAATGAGAAAGAGGAGAGTAAAGAGGTCTCATGAATCAGGTAATATCTATCGGCCCACAAGAGTCGTTTCTCGTCGCAATTTGCGTGTTATTTTTAGGGCAGTTCATTAACACCAAATTACCAACCTTAAAGAAATTCAATATCCCAGAGCCAATTGTTGGTGGTCTAGTCGTGGCTTGCGTGATCACGACGATGCACTTAAATGGTGTGGATGTATCATTTGATTTGCCACTGCAAAACACCTTTATGCTGATGTTTTTTGCAACCGTTGGCTTAGCGGCAAATTACACCCAACTTATTAAAGGCGGTGCGAAGGTTTTCATCTTCCTTGTTGTGGCATCGGTCTACATTCTTATCCAAAATGCGGTCGGCGTATCCTTAGCTACCGCATTGGGGTTAGATCCACTCATGGGGTTGATCGCCGGCTCTATTACGCTTTCTGGCGGACATGGAACTGGTGCGGCGTGGTCGCAAACTTTTCAAGAAATGTATGGTTTGCACAATGTCCTAGAAGTGGCGATGGCTTCTGCTACGTTTGGCTTGGTCATGGGCGGGATTATTGGCAGCCCTGTCGCGCAAAAGTTACTCAACAAGCACAACTTAGAATCGGAATACGGACGCACCAACCAAAGCCATCAGAGTTTCCCTGAATTGGTGACCTATAACGAACATGAAGAAGATCGTGTCACGGCGAAAAGAGTTGTAGAAAGCTTATCCATTATTTTGCTTTGCGTGACAGGCGCGAGCTATCTGGAGAGTTGGGTGAGCAGTTTTGGCATCAAGTGGTTGATGATCCCAGATTTTGTTTATGCGCTGTTTATTGGTGTTGTCATCACCAATATCATGGAAGTGACCAAGGTGCGCAAGGTTGATTTAGAAACCGTTGATATTCTTGGTACGGTTTCGCTATCGCTGTTCCTTGCCATGGCTCTGATGAGCTTGAAATTGTGGAATATCTTTGATCTTGCGATCCCATTCCTTATTATTCTTGCTATTCAGTCTGCCGTACTAGCGGTGTTCACTTATTACGTAACATTCCGCATGATGGGCAGTAATTACGATGCCGCGGTGATCGCCAGTGGACATTGTGGTTTCGGTTTAGGTGCCACACCGACTGCGGTCATGAATATGGGCTCTATCGTGAGTCGTTATGGTCCATCACCACAAGCATTTATGGTAGTACCAATTGTCGGTGCATTCTTCATCGACATTGTGAACTTAGTGATTTTGCAAGGCTGCATTGCTTTTATTAAATAACCCCCGCTTCTTTCAACTTAACAAAGCCAGTCCCTTGAGATTGGCTTTGTTATTTGTAACACGAAATCTAGTTTCTCTGACTTCAAGCCGTGAAATCAATACGTTACTATGATGACATAGTGTTCAGTTCTACAGCAGCATGAGGTACCCACATGTCTGAAAAAATATCGACGTCGGCATTAGCGAAAATGCGCAAGGTTGAAGCCAAGCTGTTGTTTGCCGATCTCAAACGTGCTGGCTACATTGTTCGCCAAGACGAAAAATGGATTCTGACGGAAGAAGGCGCCAAGTTTGGCGGCGAGTATGTGGATCACCCTAAATTTGGCCAGTTCATCGTCTGGCCGACCAATTTACATATTGAGCTGACTTCCAGCTCAGGGAAAACATTAAGCGCCACGCAGCTGGGTGAAAAGCTGAAACTGAATGCGAAGCGCATGAACCAACTGTTGAGTGAGTTGGGGTGGATCGCCAAATCTGAAGAAGGTTGGAGTGTCACTGAAGCTGGTGTGCGCGCTGGTGGCCAGCAAAGAGCCGATAAAGAGACACAAAATACCTTTGTCGTATGGCACGATGTGGTGCTGCGTAATAAGCGTCTTAAGCAGTCTGTCATTGAATTTTTAGGGCAAGATGCGGAGTCACACTCCACGGATAAATCGTACTCAAGCTTTCGCCAAAAGTTTGAAGCCAAACACCGAACATTAGATGGGCATTACGTGCGCTCTAAGGGGGAGTTGCTCATCGACAACTGGCTGTACTTGGCTGGTGTGGTGCACGCTTATGAACGTCAGCTGCCGATTGACCAAGATGTCACCAGTGATTTTTATTTGCCAGGCGGTAAAGTCTATTTACAGTTTTGGGGAAGTGATACTGGGGAGATGGCTGAGGCTGACCGTGAGACCATTCGTACTGTTTATGAGCAGCATCATTTTAACCTTATCGAAGTCGAACCGGGTGAACTAGACAAGTTAGATGAAGTGCTGCCTAAGCGTCTTCGTCAGTTTGGTATTAAAGCTTATTAACGACTTAAGCCCGCTGTTCAGATAAGAAAAAACCCGTGATTGATCACGGGTTTCGTATTTTTAGCGTGCATCTAGGCTGTCATCCTATGGATTAAAAACCTTTGATGTTTTCCGCTTCTAGCTCCGAGAAGTACTTCACTGTCTTCACTTTCAGTTCTTGTTGAGCTGGCTCGTCACATACGATCACTGCTTTAGGGTGAAGTTGAAGTGCAGAAACCGTCCATAGGTGGTTTACACAACCCTCTACTGCTGCTTCAAGTGCTTGAGCTTTGTTATGACCTGTTACCAGAATCATCACTTCTTCTGCGTCTAGCAGTGTACCCACACCGATAGTCAGTGCGTATTTAGGCACTTGGTTGATATCGCCGTCAAAGAAGCGAGAGTTCGCAATGCGAGTGTCTTCAGTCAGTGTCTTGATGCGAGTACGAGAAGACAGAGATGACGCTGGCTCGTTGAACGCGATGTGACCGTCGTTACCCACGCCGCCCATGAACAGGTTGATCTTGCCGTAAGACTTAATTTTGTCTTCGTAACGCTTACATTCTGCGTCGTGATCGTCAGTGTTACCGTTCAGTAGGTTGATGTTTTCTTCTTGGATATCAATGTGATTAAAGAAGTTGTTGTACATGAACGAGCGGTAAGACTCTGGGTGATCTGCAGGGATGCCAATGTACTCATCCATGTTGAAAGTCACGACGTTTTTGAAGCTCACTTCGCTGGCTTGGTAAAGCTCGATTAGGGCTTTGTAGGTTGCTAGAGGAGTGCCACCAGTTGGTAGACCCAGAACGAATGGACGCTCAGCAGTAGGTTTAAAGTCGTTGATACGCTTAGCGATATGCGCAGCTGCCCACTTACCTACTTGTGCTGCTCGAGTTAACGGGATAAGTCTCATTTTGTGCCCCTAGTTATTGGAATTTACGATGTACCGAAACATTAATTCGCATTATAAAATAAGTAATGACGAACTGCTATTGTTTTAGGTCAAAATTTTGCTTTTTCTTTAACCAGTGTTGATTTTATCGACTGTTTTTATATCTAAATGCTTTTATAAGCCGATTTTTTACAAAGAAATTGCATTATGAAACTGACGAATTGATAGATAAAATTTATGATCTAAATTAAGTTCTGTCTTCGCACTTAACCTTGTTTTTTAACAACCTACAGAGTGTGAAATCGCACACGAACTTCAAATATTATGGGATGGACATGGCACGACGCTCATTCCTTAACCATAATTGAAATGTGTAAACCAGTGAGGAATTCGGTATGAAAAATGAGTTAGATCCGAGCAAAGTACTACAGGCTTACGAATGTGTGATGAACAACGGTACACCAACCGAATTTGGCAAAATGTATGAAGGTGTAGAAGCGTTTTCCGATTACGACGGGTACAACGTTTTCTTACGAGGGAATGGTGTTGAGCTAAAGGTTGGCTTCCACAATACCTATCAATTGGAGTACGACCAAGAGCACTTGAAAGAGAGCTTTTTGAAAAAGATCGCGATGCTTGCCAAGTAGACTAGCACTAAATACTAAAAAAGCCCTTGGGAGAACGCGCCCTTGGGCTTTAGGAGAAGAAATGAGCTTGTTTTGCTCGCTCAGTCAAACCAAACGAGCTTTCGCCTACTGCCTACTGCTAGAAAAAGGCGAGAATTAGTTTATTTGGTTATTAATCGTCTTCGACCAAACTCTCTTCAATGTAATCTTCTGTCGCGTCAGGCTTATTACGACCATTTAGCGTGTGGAAGCGCTTGCGACCACGAGCAAGTTGGGTGTACTTTAGCCACGTACGCTCAAGTTTTGTTTTTGCTTTGCCTGGGTTTTCTAGCACCTTGATGAAGTGTTTCTCTTCGCTATTTTCAGGTGTTAATTCGCCTGACTCTAAGCCAAGCATAGTATCCCCATAAATTGTTAGGATTTCCTCTTCCGAGAGAGTAAAATCGCCAGACTTTGCAAAGCCGCGTGGGAATTTTACGTTGTCGTAAAAACGTTTTTTGCCATGACGGAATTCAGTGTCAGACATGTCAACAGCCTCTGTAACCGTTATTGATGAATGTAGTGAACTACGGCGAAAATTAGGCGTAAAGCTAACAAAAGAAAAACAAAACTTTTTTGTCGTCATGATTTTAATTAGTTGTTAATCTGGTTTTATATTAACCAGGAGATGGTTTATGGATGTAAAAGTCTTTCGAACATTTTTAGAGCTGGCAAGGGTTCGTCACTTCGGACGCGCCGCTGAGAATCTTTATATTACCCAAGCTGCAGTGAGCGCACGTATCAAACAATTGGAAAGTTACTTCGATACGCAATTGTTTATTCGTGATCGAAATAACATAAAGTTGACCTCTGCAGGTGAGCGCTTAATCAGTTATGCAGAGGTGATGGTCACCACATTGCAACAAGCGAAGCTAGAGTTATCGCTTGAAGATGGCAAAGCGCTGCAATTAACGTTAGGCGGTACGCCAAATATTTGGGACGCCTACTTGCAGAACTGTTTAAGTGTCGTCACGGATTCATTTGGAGGCTATGGCTTCATGGCAGAAGTGATGGGGCGGGAAATGCTCAGTCGCAGCTTGCTAGAGCGCACGTTAGATATGGCATTTGCGTTCGACCAAATCAAAGCTGATGAGCTTAACTGCAAAAAAGTGGCTGATGTTGTTCTCGTTCTGGTATCGACTGAGAAAGACTCTTTAGACACCGTTTTTGAAAACAAATACGTGTATGTGGATTGGGGAACACGCTTCTCATCAGAACATTCTGAACGTCACCCTAAGATCCCGGCTCCGTATCTGCGCACCTCAACAGCGCGTATAGCATTGGACTTTATTTTGGAGAAGGGCGGTGCCGCTTACTTACCCATCTCTCTGGTAGAGCCCTTTATCGCCAATGGGCAGCTTCACAAGGTGTCTGGCGTAGAAGATTGGTGTCGCCCTATCTATTTGAGCTATCGTAAAGCTAGCTCGTCTGTAGACGCGATTAAGCAAGTGGAAGAAATTGTCAAAGAGATTGATCCACTGACGGCTTACAGTTTTCAGCAAATTGGTTCCGGTACTTCCGACGAATAGCGTTGAGTGAAAAGTCAGAGAAATTAAAAAGCCGCCTTGGCAAATCCAGGCGGCTTTCTTTTTATCTCGATGAATCGATAGTTATGGCAAGTCAAATAGTAGGGCGGTTGTGCTCTCGTTTGATGTATTGCGTAAAACAACCTTACTTTGCTGTTCGATCTTCGCGCCGTCGCCTGCCGTCAAGGTGGTATTGTCGATGCTAAGGCTCCCCGTTACTTGGTGAACGAATAAGTTTCTACCCGATTCTATCTCAAAGTTAAGTTCGCTATTTGGTTCAAGAATTAACTGATGTAATGTGGCATCTTGCTTAATAAGTAGCGTACCGTTTTCTCCTGTTGGAGTCGCGATAGTTGTTAATCCCGGCGTGCGACCAAAGTCTTTTTGCTGATAACCTGGTTTGGTTCCAAATGTATTTGGCTGAATCCAAATTTGTAGAAAGCGCAGCGTGTCGCGGTTCGACGCATTGTACTCACTGTGGTAAATCCCTTTCCCTGCCGACATGAGTTGGAATTCCCCGGCAGGTAATGTTTTCACGTTACCTTCGCTGTCTTTGTGCGCGATAACACCTTCCAGCACATAGCTGATGATCTCCATATCACGATGGCCATGTGTATCAAAACCTGCGCCAGGTTGGACTACATCGTCATTAATGACTCTCAGCTCAGAAAAGCCCATATGTTGAGGATCGTAATAGCTACCGAAAGAAAACGTATGTCTGCTATCAAGCCAGCCAAAGTTTGCTCGACCTCGGTCTGCTGCATGTCTTACCGTAATCATAGAGCCTCCCTAAGAGAGTTTTTTGTGCAAGAAGTTATCTAGCGCGGCCTTACCTGCGCCAGAAAACGCCAGTGAAACACTTGCTGCCAGTAAAGCTAAGCCAAACTCGTAACCGTTGTTTGCCATGAACAAGCCGTTTTCAAAGTGGACGGAGAATATCGCTACCACCATCGTGAACGCTAAAGCAACGGCTGCCGGGCGAGTTAGTAGGCCAAGCAAGATGAACAAGCCGCCAAAGAACTCTGCGCTGCCAGCAAGGAATGCCATTAGCACGCCAGGACCTAAACCGATGGATGCCATCCACTGACCTGTACCTTCTAACCCATAGCCACCAAACCAACCAAACAGTTTTTGTGCGCCGTGCGCCATAAAGATAATGCCGATTGGAATGCGAAGTGATAGTGCGCTGTAACCTGCGTTTGAAGTGGTGATTTTCTGTAATAGTGCTTTCATGATTCTGTCCTCTGACTCTTTTCAATGAGTGGGAAGCGTGTGCTCCCGTGCTGTTGAGAACAGTTTAGGTGGCGGTGAGAATAAAAATAACGGGAGTATTTTGATAAACTCGTTCTAAAAAATTGA
>NZ_WXWT01000293.1:0-8924 GCF_009904725.1 Vibrio sp. V43_P6S15P86 | reverse complement strand
GCATTGTAGGCAGTGGCTACGTTGGTCTACTGAAAATGGTCATCATGCCACTAGTATTGGTATCGATGATCTCTGCAGTTGTTAAATTGGAGAAAGGTGGATCATTAGGTAAAATTTCTGGCCTGACCATCTCTGTTCTTCTAGTAACGACTGCAATTGCTGCACTTATCGGTATCTTGGTGACAACAACATTTGGCCTGTCAGCAGAAGGTTTAACTGAAGGTGCTCGTGAAACCGCTCGTATCGCCGTTTTAGAAAGCCGTGCTGGTACAGTAAGTGACCTGACTATTCCTCAAATGCTAGTTAGCTTCATTCCAACCAACCCATTTGCTGATCTAACAGGTGCTCGCTCGACCTCAATTATCGCTGTCGTTATCTTCGGTGTATTAACCGGTATCGCCGCTCGTAAAGTGATGATGGAAAAAACAGAGTTAGAATCACCGATTCGTACTTTCGTAGAAGCTGCTCAATCAATCGTTATGCGATTAGTGAAGATGATCATGGCGTTAACACCATACGGCATCGCAGCACTGATGGCAAAAGTGGTAGCGACATCAAGCGCAGGCGACATCCTAAACCTACTTGGCTTTATTGTGGCGTCTTATGTTGCTATCGCTCTGATGTTTGTTGTTCACGGCGTCTTAGTCTCGTTTGTCTGCGTTAGCCCTGCGGAATACTTTAAGAAAATCTGGCCTGTACTGACCTTCGCGTTTACATCTCGTAGCTCAGCAGCAACGATCCCACTAAACGTAGAAGCGCAAATCACGAAACTTAACGTTCCACCAGCGATTGCAAATCTATCAGCATCGTTTGGTGCCACTATCGGCCAAAACGGCTGTGCGGGTATCTATCCTGCAATGCTGGCAGTGATGGTAGCTCCGACAATGGGTATCAACCCTCTGGATCTTCACTTTATCCTGTCATTGATTGCGATTATCACCATCAGCTCATTTGGTATTGCAGGTGTTGGCGGCGGTGCAACGTTTGCAGCCTTGATTGTTCTTCCTGCAATGGGCTTACCTGTGACCATCGCGGCGCTGCTTATCTCTATTGAACCATTGATCGATATGGCCCGTACCGCACTGAACGTTTCAGGATCAATGACTGCGGGTACGATTGCTAGCCGAGTGCTGAAGTCACCAGAAAGCGAAACAGCATTGGAAGAAACACGAGCGTAAAGCTCAAACTACTTCCCAAGCTATAAAACGTAAAATATCAAGCCGATGGTTCGCCATCGGTTTTTTCATTTTCAAAAATTCAACTTGCATCTTTCGTTGCTAGTCAAAGCGTTGAATGGTCTAATACTGTCATCGGTTTTGTAAACGGTAAGCAGAATGCACCAAGATAATCAGCCCACTTTTTTCTTCTTTGATTATGAGACATGGGGAACAAACCCCGCGAAAGATCGCCCAAGCCAGTTCGCTGGTGTTCGTACAGATGAAAACTTTAATATCATCGGCGAGCCTTTAGTCATGTACTGCCAGCCACCTGCTGATTATCTTCCGTCTCCTGAAGCTGCGCTTATTACTGGTATTACTCCGCAAAAAACGGTTCAAGAAGGCCTTTCTGAGCCTGAGTTTATCGCTAAGATTCACGCTGAACTCGCGAAACCAAATACCACCAGTTTAGGCTACAACAGCATTCGCTTTGATGACGAAGTGACCCGTTATACTTGTTATCGCAACTTTATCGATCCATACGCATGGAGTTGGCAAAACGGTAACTCGCGCTGGGATTTACTCGATGTGCTACGCGCATGCCACGCCCTTCGCCCAGAAGGCGTAGAATGGCCAGAAAACGAAGATGGCTTCACTAGTTTTAAATTAGAGCACTTGTCTGTTGCTAACGGCATAGAACATAGTAACGCGCACGATGCGATGGCAGACGTGATTGCGACTATCGAAATGGCGAAAAAAGTCAAAGCAGCGCAACCAAAATTGTTTGACTATTTCTTTTCTATGCGCCAAAAGCGCAAGCTCAATGAATTAGTCGACATCGTCAACATGACGCCGTTGATGCACGTTTCAGGCATGCTAGGGCGCGAATGCCAGTACACTAGCTGGATTGTGCCTGTTGCTTGGCACCCAACCAATAATAACGCCGTTATCACTATCGATTTAGCGAAAGACCCTCAGCCTATTCTAGAGCTATCCGCAGAAGAGCTACACGAAAGACTCTACACTAAGCGAGAAGATCTTGGTGAATTGCTACCAGTGCCTGTTAAGTTAGTTCATTTAAACAAATGCCCTATTCTCGCCCCTGCAAAAACGTTAACGGCTGAAAATGCGGAGTCTATTGGCATTGATCGCCAGCAATGTCTCGCTAATCTCGCTTTGTTGCGCCAACATCCTGAAATTAGAGAAAAGCTGATTAGCCTCTTTTCAGTCGAGCGTAAATTCGATAAAAGTGATGACGTCGATACGCAACTTTACGACGGATTCTTCTCTCCGGCCGATCGCGCAGCCATGGATATCATTCGAGAAACCGACCCGAACAATCTTGCCGCATTGGACATTGAATTTGATGACAAGCGCATTAAACCTCTATTGTTCCGCTATCGTGCGCGTAACTTCCCAGGCACATTAGACGAGCAAGAACAGAGACGCTGGGCATTACACTGTCGAGAAGTGTTTGAAAGCCAAATTGAAGAGTACATGCTGAATTTAGAAAACTTAGTTCACGAACATGAAAGTGACGAAAAGAAGATTGCGATATTAAAATCCGTGTACCGTTATGTAGAGAGCTTAGCTTCTTAACTCCTCCTAATACAAGCGCACCTTATGGTGTGCTTGTTGTTTATATACTGTCAAAATGATTAAAGAACGATTCTTACAACTGATCCAACTGCTCATTTCAATCTTCCTCATCATGGGGGCACTTGGCATCGGAATTACCATTCAAAAGTTCACTGGCGTTTCCGTCCCAGGAAGTGTCATCGGTATGCTCGTACTGTTTTTCTCTATGACTCTTGGGCTTGTAAAGGTCGATTGGGTCAAACCGGGCGCCACGCTATTTATCCGCTACATGATTTTGTTGTTCGTTCCTATTAGCGTGGGATTAATGCAACATTTCGATATGCTACTCGCTAATGCCCTCCCTATCATTGCTAGCGCAGTTGGAGGCTCACTCATTGTACTAGTCAGCCTCGCTTGGCTGCTGGACTACTTGCTAAAGGAGAAGCACTGATATGTGGTTAGTTGTTACCATTGCGGTTTTTCTTGTCGCGCGCCAAATCGCAATCAAAGTGAATAATCCTCTAGCAAATCCTTTGCTGATCAGTATTGCAGTGCTCATTCCTTTGCTTACTTACTTAAATGTACCGTTTGAAACGTATTATGCGGATAACGAAGGGATCAGTTTTTTACTTCAACCAGCCGTAGTTGCTCTGGCTTACCCGCTATATGAACAACTACCACAGATTAAAGCAAACTGGCGAATCATCACTTTTGCTTGCACAGTAGGCAGTGTGATGTCGATGATGACAACCACCTTGATCGCAGTCGCTTTCAAAGCAGATATCAGTTTAATCGCAAGTCTAGTGGGTAAATCCGTCACTACGCCAATAGCAATGGAAATTTCGAGTCACCTCGGTGGTGAAGCTGCCGTTGCGGCGATCTTGGTTCTGATTGTTGGTTTATTGGGCGCGATTTTGGCGTACCCAATTTACAACTTAATTGGAATTAAACACCCGATTGCACGTGGCCTAACAATGGGTACCGTGTCTCATGCCTTAGGCACCGCGACATGTGCAGAGAAACAGCCCATTGATGCCGCGTTCTCATCACTCGCATTGGTTTTATGCGGCATCATCACTTCTATTTTGGCTCCAAGCTTTTTTGCTTTGGCTGTCTGGCTATATCAATAGTTAAGCGCTCTCGGTCTGCCCTCCTTCCGGCAGGCCGTAGCCTTCCCGTTTCTTCCTTATCCCTTCCAAAATTCTGTATTACCTCATCTAACAACCCGTTCTAGTAAGATCGTTAAGGTACTCTGACGAGATACACACTAATAACTTCAATATTCAGTGCAATATTACTGACTCAACGTTGCTTAGATATCTAGGAATAACGTTGTGTGGACATGTAGGCATCGTAATTAACATATCCCAGCGTCTTGGTCATATGAATATATACTGATATGGTTAATTGTGAGACGGAGATAACGCTTCACGTCAGTGCAATCGAATACATGTGTGAGCTCACTCTAATTATGTAACAGAATTATAAATTGCATTATTTATCGTGATCTAACGCACGGAACATTTCTATCCTTCACATAGAATAACTGTCCATGCAATAACAAGGATTCAACATGAAAAGTCGCATTGAACAGGCGCTAGCAGGCGCTCCAGAAGCACTTTCCAAACAACTTGCTCCTATCATCCAAGCTGATGATTTTGATGCTACGCTTTCAGTTCAACAGTTTGAGCAGTTGCTTTCAGCTACCGGTCTATCAGATAAAGAGCTTCGTGTTGCTCTACTTCCTTTTGCCGCAGCATATTCCTATGCTCCTCTTTCTGAATTTTATGTCGGTGCTATCGTTCGTGGTCTCTCAGGTCGCCTTTACTTCGGTGCCAACATGGAATTCTTTGGTATTCAGTTAGGTCAAACAGTTCACGCTGAGCAGTCTGCAATTAGCCACGCTTGGATGAAAGGTGAACGTGGTATTAAAGATATCACCATTAACTTCAGCCCATGTGGTCACTGCCGTCAGTTCATGAACGAGTTATCTACCGCAAACGAGCTTAAAATCCAGCTCCCAGAACGCGAAGAAAAGTCGCTGCATGAATACCTACCTGAAGCCTTTGGACCAAACGATCTCGGTATCGAATCCGGCTTAATGGCAGAAGTAAAGCATCAGTTCTCATGCGATGATGAAGACACTCTAATTCAAAGCGCTGTTGAAGCGATGAACATGAGCCACTCACCATATACCAACAACCTGAGTGGCTTAGCATTAGAAATGGCTAGCGGCCGTGTATTCCAAGGTGCTTATGCGGAAAATGCGGCCTTTAACCCTAGCTTGCCGCCATTACAAGTTGCGCTGATCCAAGTACTACTTGCGGGTGAAACTTTTGACAATATCAAAGCCGCTGCTCTGGTAGAAAACTCAGAAGGCAAGATCAGTCATTTGGCTGATACGCAATCAACGTTAGAAGCGTTGAATCCAGATATTCCACTTAGTTTTGTCAACGTATAAGCGACAATTTCAGTATAAAAAGCTCTACGGCATGTAGAGCTTTTTTATTGCCTAAAAACCAAAAGCAAACGTTTGCTTTGTCATGAAACTTCAGTATGATCTCCTGCAATTTCTGTCTCACCACTCTATTTTGTAAGGGAACACTATGTTTGGCACTGCAACCAGCGCAAATGCTACCCGTGTATTACTTTTAGGCTCTGGCGAACTCGGTAAAGAAGTCGCAATTGAATGTCAGAGACTTGGTTTAGAAGTGATTGCTTGTGATCGCTATGCTAATGCTCCAGCGATGCAAGTTGCTCACCGTAGTTACGTCATCGATATGTTAGATGGAAGCGCCTTAGAAGAAGTTATTACGAAGGAACAACCTACTTACGTCGTACCTGAAATCGAAGCTATCGCAACCGACAAACTGGTAGAGCTTGAAGAAAAAGGGCTGAATGTTGTTCCAACCGCTAAGGCAACCAAGCTAACAATGAATCGTGAAGGTATCCGACGTTTGGCTGCAGAAGAACTAGAACTGACGACATCACCTTATCGTTTTGCAGATACTTTTGAAGACTTCAAAGCCGCGGTTGAGCATGTAGGCATCCCGTGCGTAGTAAAGCCAGTTATGAGCTCTTCAGGTAAAGGGCAAAGTGTCATCAAGACCGAAGACGACGTTGCAAAGGCATGGGATTGCGCACAGGAAGGCGGACGTACGGGGGCAGGTCGCGTGATCGTGGAGGGTTTTATCGACTTCGATTACGAAATCACTTTATTGACTGTAAGAGCCGTTGACGGTGTGCATTTCTGTGCTCCAATTGGCCATCGTCAGGAAGATGGCGACTACCGCGAATCATGGCAACCGCAAGCTATGTCAGAAAACGCAGTAAAAGCAGCTGAATACACGGCTGAGAAAGTAGTCAACGCACTCGGCGGCTACGGCATCTTTGGTGTAGAGTTATTTGTTAAAGGCGATAAGGTCATTTTCAATGAGGTCTCTCCTCGCCCACACGATACAGGCATGGTCACTATGATTTCTCAGGAAATGTCAGAGTTTGCTCTCCACGTACGTGCATTTACCGGAATGCCGATTAATAATATCGTACAATATGGTCCATCTGCGTCGGCCGTTATTCTTGGTCAAGGGACTTCCACAAACATTCGCTTTGACAACCTAACCAAAGCCTTAGCTCAACCTCAAACGCAAGTTCGTCTATTCGGCAAGCCAGAAATCGATGGTCGCCGTCGTTTAGGTGTTGTCCTTACGCGACGAAAAACCACCGAAGAAGCCGTTCAAGATGCTGTTGAAAGTGCTTCAAAAGTTAATATCACTTATTAAATACGAACCACTTATACAAAAATAGCGCAGCTCAAATTGCTGCGCTATTTCGTTTTACAAACCCAAAAAACCTATTCACTCTCGATTAGGTACACTTCTTCAGAGAAGCGACTTAAGCCTTTTTTCGCAATTTTAGGATGGTTTTCATCAGCTTCATCTACGTTCAAACAGGTAACTTTGTAACCTGAAAATAACTGCTCAATCTCTTCGACTGGCACGCTAAATGGAGGCCCTGCCATCTCTTCTTGAGGATAGTTGAGTGTAACAAGCAAAATACGACCGCCTGGATTCAAAAGTTGCTTGAGACGCTCTACATACTCCTCTCGCATATCTTGCGGTAAAGCAACCAACGCGGCGCGATCATAAATGATATCGGCTTGAGATACTGGTGCAGTGAAAAAGTCCCCAGTATAAATAGAGAGCTCATCAAATTGATAAAGCTCGTGCATACCATTAACAGGCGTCACGGTTGGCGTATAAAAATGTTCAGCAAAAAAGGCACGAACAGCGATATGGCTCAGCTCAACACCTTCAACTGAATCATGCTTCATCGCCAACCAAATCAAGTCTTCTGACTTTCCACACAAAGGCACTAACACTTTGTCTTCACGCTTTGGGTTTGTGTGTTGCCAATATGCAGGTAATAGCGGGTTTACATCTTCCAAGTGAAATCCGATTTGATTACTGGCCCATTTATTATGCCAAAACTCTTGGTCTCTCATTTTACTTTCTACTTGTCGGCTGATTTTCATTTTGAGAAGTAAGACTAACGATTTTTTTCAATTTGTCTATGCCGTTCATCTTTGGTTAATACAGCGGTGATAGGATGTAAACGTTCTTATAGGAACCACGCCTTTATCTGATAAACAGAATAAAGAAAAGAGAAATGGTGATCTAACGCACGATTCCACTTCAAGACAAAACTGAAACCTTGGAATCTTTCGTAATGACCCCATTAATAAGTTAGTACCTGATTTGCCGAACTTAGCGACCTTTATGTTCCCTATTTTCTAAGTACAAGCAAGTTAAGGAGAGTGAATGAGCTTATTTCTTCGTACTACAGCATTGATGCTTTTGGTACTTAGCCGTGCACCGGCATTTGCCGCACTTCCAATTACCCCAGCGCCGAGTGGCGATCAAAATCGTTCAACAAGTCAAAACGAAGTTTGTTCGAAACTCTTTAAACATAGCCTTAGCGGCTTATATGGTATTCAGTCAATCGACGCAACTCCAACTCAGCCATACACTGACTTCGACATTCTTTACAGCAAAGCTCACCAAGCACAATTTGAGCTTGAAACTATCTGTAAAAGTACCGCACTTCTTAATGATGCTCAGCCATACTTCGCAGGCGTAAAGTCCAAACAACGAGCAGAAGAAAAAATAGCTTTGGAGTTAGATGGAAAAGTCGAACGCATTACTGACCTAGCCCGTGCCACGATTGTTGCTGAAGACGTCGCGAGCTTAGTCTCCATTTATGAAACCTTAGAGCGTGAAACAACAATTGTTAAAGTAAAAAATCGCTTCAAAAAACCTGGTCCTTCAGGCTATAGAGACTTGAACTTACTCGTTCGTTTACCAAAGACAAATCTGGTTGCCGAAGTTCAACTGCACTTAAAAGCCATCGCAGATGTGAAAAGCGGTCCTGAACACGACCTATACGAAAAAATACAGAAACTAGAACGCCAAGCGATGATGGAGAAACGCGAACTAAGCGAACTAGAACTCGCTTCTATTCGCAACATGCGTGCACAGTCTAAAAACTTGTACCAACAAGCATGGCAACCATACTTAACAACGCACCTAGAAGCAGCGTAATCCATATCATTAAGATATACTCAAAAACAGAAAAACCACCGCATTGCGGTGGTTTTCGTTTATATGCGACACAAGTTTTACGCAAAAAAAAGACCACGCCTTAGCGTGATCCATTTATTCGGCTTACTGTACTTTCTTCAGGTTTTCTACACGAGCTTTTAACTTCTGACCCGGGCGAAAAGTCACTACACGTCGAGCAGTAATTGGAATATCTTCACCGGTTTTCGGGTTACGACCAGGTCGTTCATTCTTATCACGAAGATCAAAGTTACCAAAACCTGACAGTTTTACCTGTTCGCCACTTTCCAGTGCCTTACGAATCTCTTCAAAGAACACTTCCACCGTTTCCTTGGCGTCCCGCTTACTAAATCCTAATTTATCAAACAGGTTTTCTGCCAGTTCGGCTTTTGTGAGCGCCATAAAACTTTCCTCAAAGCTATGTTAAACAATGCTACGTTAGTGTAGCGCCAGAGCAGTTTTACCCTACCAATTCAACAACATATCGGGGTTACATCAGGAAGTGTATGACAAGCTTATGATTTTCGCCAACTTTTTTCTTGGCGAACAAAAGGAATAGCACTATGTAAAT
>NZ_WXWT01000352.1:0-8939 GCF_009904725.1 Vibrio sp. V43_P6S15P86 | reverse complement strand
GAGAAAATACGAAAGAATAATCCTCTAAATGGTTAATAGATGTGAACTTTATCACTAATAAAAATAGGATTTTAACTAAATATTAACGAGTTGGCCGGATGAAAAGTTTGTATTTTAACACTTTTATCGAATATACAACCGATAACAAAGAGGATTTACAATAAATTTTAATAAGAGATAGAGTGCATACTCTCTTTGAGTGGATGCATTTCTGCATAACTATTTAAGTTATATTCAGGCTAGCGGTCGCTTCTTTAGGGATAATTTAGTATTGAGTGTTCATCATAGCCAACGAACCCTTTATGCTTTCATATTTGTCTACTCAATGATGGTTGGCAAGTGTAGTTAGTTGGAGGTGATCCCAACTCCAATAATTCTGATTGGTATTGCTAATACCCCCAACCCAATAGCATTGCTTCGCTAGCATGAAGCCTTCCAAACAATGCTGACCAGCATCAGTGATATGGACGCTCTGTTCCCACCAGTCCCTTTCACGTGACTCAATCGTGATTAAAGGCGTTTGACATTGTGCTAGAGGGAGGAGTAAGGCGTAAAACATCACATCGCCCAAGTAAGGTAGAGGTTCACGTTGTTGATATTGTTCAAACCAATCTTTGATGAGAATTGAACGATTTTGAGAACTTAGGACCTCTAATGCAATCTGCTGAGTCAAGCTTAATCCTGTTTGTGAATGAGGTAACTCTTGCATATGGCGTATGAGCACGTTGAGCATATTGGGTAAGCAATCTAGATCATGCTGCTCGATCAAATTAACCATAGAGATGGGTGTCGGTGATGTGACAGCGTGCCAGGAATGTTTAGCCTGACTGAATAATTTGGCTGTCACGGGTTTGCGGTATTGCCAACAAGCGCGAATAGCCTCTTTAGGCAACTGCCCCAAACCGATGAATCGCTCAGTGCCAGGGAACTGGTTCAACTCAATGATCTCTATCACCTTGTTTTCTACATTCTCTAACAAGGTTAGGGCACGAAGCAGCATTAATTGGTCATAGCTGTCATGTTCGACCCAAAAGACGATTCGTTCAAATGTATCACTGAGCAGCGTATCAATATTAGCTTGCTCAAATTTGACAATATCCTGCACTGAATCTTCACGCTTCATCACGGGCAGCAGAGTCTCTACGACATATTGGGCACGAATGGCAAGGAAGTTTTGTGGTGTTGCTGGTATGGGGCCAATACAAAGCGGATCTATTAGGGCTAAAAACGTTCCCTCGAATCCGCTGTCTTTAAGCCGTTGCTGAATATCATGCCCACAGCGGACATGGAGCGTTTTTAGCTCGCTATCAAGAGGAGGGAAGTGTTTTTTGATGGCGTCTTTGTGAGCTTCTAACTCTTCGACATGCGCTTTTAATTTACTCCAACTTGGTAAACCTAATTCTCTGGCTAGCGAATGTTGAACGTCAGCTAATTGAATTGTATTGGGAGCTAATGATTCTGGTTTGGAGTGAAATCGCTTAACTCGATCCAGCATCTCATCATCGTGTTGACGTATAGCTTTGAGCCTTTTTTTAGCAACGGATTTTTGTTGGTTAATGTTGATTAAGAAGCTATTTGTAGAGTTCATTTTTCACCTTTCTTATCTCTTCCACACCCGCCCAAATAGAAGCTCAAAAGAAGGTAAAAACAGATTGTTCCTGCTATACAGAGCAGGGTAGAAGAGTTGCCGTGAACCAAGTTCTTTCCGCGAGTGTTGGGGGCTTTAGGCGTGAGCAGGCTGATAGTAGAGTTTCACAATCCATCATGCAACTATTCATGAGAGAGCTGCATCACAAAATATCAGCCCCATTAAAGAAGTGCTGAATAGTTTGACAGCCAATGCCTATATACATGCTAACAACCATCTGTTTTCTAGTAGATATGCATTACAGGATCCAGTAATAAAAAAGCCCTGCTAGGTCTAGCAGGGCTTTGTAATACATGTAGATATTAATTACTCGCTCTTGTAAGCGTAGTTATAGTAACCGTAACCATATCCGTATGAGTTTGACGCTTTCTTCTCTACGGCGTTTAGAATCACGCCTTTTACTTCCACGCCGGATTGTTCAAAGCGGCCTTGTGCGACTTCAATTTCCTTCAAAGTCGTTTGATCAAAACGAGCTACCATCAGTGTTGTTCCTGCGATTGCACCAACAATGCTTGGGTCGGTAACCGCGAGTACAGGCGGCGTATCGATGATCACAAGATCGTACTGCGCCGACATTTCGTCAACAAAGCTCTTAAAGCGAGGATGCATCAAAAGCTCTGACGGGTTTGGTGGTACTTGGCCACGAGTAACCACATCTAGATTGTCGATGGATGTTGATTTAATGATATTGCTATGGGATGTCTTGCCGCTCAAATAATCAGAAAGGCCGTTATCCCAACGTAAACCAAAACATTGCTGCAAATAACCTTTACGCATATCCGCATCGATAAGCAGTACTTTCTGACCTGTTTTCGCAGCGACGGCTGCAAAGTTTGTCGATACGAACGTTTTACCGATAGATGGTGCTGGACCTGAAATCATAAGAACATTGTTCTTCGCTTCCATCATCGCAAAGTGCAGGCTAGTACGAAGACTACGCAGGGCCTCGATGGAAAGATCGGCCGGGTTAGCTTCAGCAAGAAGGACTAGCTCATCGTTGCTGCCTTTGTTTCGTTTAAGCTTGTTTGCAAATTCCAGTTGTTGAATAGATTTTGGAACGCTAGCGTAAACAGGCATACCAATCTGCTCAATTTGATCTGGTGTTTCTACACCACGGTGGAATGCCGCACGAATTAATACGAAAGCCACGCCTGCCATGCCGCCAAGCAGTGTTGCTAGCACAACGATAAGCGCTTTTTTCGGCTTGATTGGCTTCGAGAACGATTGAGCGTTATCTAAGATTCGAACGTTGCCAACGGTTCCTGCTTTAATGATGTTGAGCTCTTGAACCTTGTTCAATAGCTGGATGTAGATTTGTTGGTTTACTTCTACATCGCGCGTCATGCGTAGAACTTCACGCTGTGTTTTCGGTAACTTTTGAACTTGTTTATTAAGACGCTCTTTCTCTTTGAGTAGCGTCTCACGTTTATCAAGCAGAGACTTATAAGCCGGGTGATCTTGTGTAAAGCGCTGGCTGATTTCACTCTCTTTGAATGTCAGCTCATTTAACTGCGCTTCTAATTCAACCATCACTTTCAGCGTTGATTGAGCTTCAAGGCCTAAGTCGATAGATTCATTTTCTTGACGGAATCGATTTAAAACGTCTTCAGAAGCGGTCAGTTTTGTTTTGATGTCAGGAAGGTGGCCTTTCAAGAACTCGAGACTTTGCTCTGCCTCTGCTGAGTTTCTTTGAACGTTTTGCAAGAAGTAGTTCTGGCTAATGTCGTTCAAGATAGCTTGAATCTTAGCGCGATCTTCACCAGAGAAGCTTAAAGAAATAATCCCGGTTTGCTTACCACGTTCGCTAATCGATAAGTTTTGTTGCAGTGCATTGATTGCATCTAATTTGCTGATTTTACTCACGGTAAACGAAGCGCCTTCCTGCGCTATCATTTCTGTAGCTAAGAATTGATAGCCGTCCTTTTCAATGAGCTCGCCAACCTTACCTTCTAAAATGACGTTATTGTCATCTTCTATAAGTCTGAACGTCTGTTTTTCAGAATCAATAACTTCGAGAGTTAGAGGAATTCCAACTGCGTAAGAAGGGGTATTAAATCGTGAAACGCTCAGACTGATTTGTTCGCCTTGCAGTCGAGCTAAGCCCTTACCGACGATAGGCATGTAATTCGGAGAGACGACCGTGGTTAAGTTGAATTTATCAACTGTGCCACCCAAAATCATACGAGATTTAATGATCTCAATTTCTGTTGTTGCTGATGACTCTGCTGAAAACAGCTCTCCCATATCACCAACCATCGCTGAAATACCACCGGAGCTCTTACTTTCAATTTGGATAAGAGCGTCAGCTTTGTAGATAGGTGTTGATAGAATGGCAACGCCGACGCCTATAATTGAAAATAGGACTACGGTACATAGAATGAGCCATTTGGCATCAAGAATGATCCCAAATAACTTTCCCAAATCGATCTCATCGTCGGCTTGACGTGATTGCTTAATAGTTTGTGTTGTCATTACTTTAACTTCTTAAATACCTTGCCATTGGCGTTTATTTATTTAGCCTTGCGGCTTATAGTTTTTGAGACCACGCTTTTGCTGCTTTTTCTATAAGCGTATAAGCATGTTCGAAGGCTTCTCTACTTTGTCTGTATGGATCAGGAATGTTTTTTTCACTTATCCATTGTCCAAACAGCATCGTTTTGCCTCGTGCCTCAGGAGCGACTTTGGTTAAGGCTTCTAAATGACCTTTTTCCATAACCAATATCAGATCGTATTGAGCGCAAAGCTCAGGTGTTAATTGTCGTGCTTCGTGTCCATCTAAGCTTACGCCATGTTCGTTCGCGATGGTGGTTGCCATATCATCAGCAGCTTTTCCTGTTAAATGACTTTTATCCACCGCGATTCCCGCTGACGCGACATGTTTGTTTGGTAGTAAAGACTGCAAAAGCCGCTCTCCTGTTGGAGAGCGGCAAATATTACCTACACAGACGACAAGAATATTAGAAAACAAATGCTTACCCTATTTTAAATTGTATGCCTATGATCCCAACTGAATTGCTTGCTTCTTTATATTGCACAATTGAGCTACGTAACTATTGAATGCATGCCGCAAGAGATAACTTTCTTGCGGCACGTCGTTTTTACGGCCAAGTGCGTACTCGTAGTACACCTTCGGTTAATTCGTTAAAGCCGGAAATGGTTGGAACAAGTTGAGCAATAACGCGGTTCCAACGGCTAACAGGCGCAGCTGTTACATAGACTATGTCGTATGGGTTGAGATCAAACTCTGTTCCAATCACCAAAGCAGAAGCATCAGAAACATCTAACTGATAAATGTCCGCCATTTTAGCTTCTTCTTTTGAACGTCTGATGACGAAAACGCCAGTAGCATCGGCGGAGATCTCATTAATACCACCAACGCTACTTAGAGCTTCAGTAAGGCTCATACCGCTGCGATCAATTTTGAGTAGTTTTGGATCGTTAACTTCGCCCATAACAAATACTTTTTGTGCATCGTTACGGGGAATATGAACAATATCACCTGGCTTTAGAAGACGGTTTTGAGTTAAGTCGCCTTGTTGCATCAGAGCATACAAAGAGACATTTTCAACCACACCGTTTCGCGTCAGTGTTGCATTACGCCAATCGGCTTCGGCTGCCAGTCCGCCTGCTCTATTCACGGCATCAAGAAGTGTAAGAGGAATGTTTGTGATTGGTTGTTGCCCTGGCTTGTTCACTTCGCCAGTCACATAAGTCTTTTTAGAGCGAAATGCTGCAACGCTTACATCGACTTGCGGGCTCTCAATGTATTTTGCAAGACGGTTGGCAATGTCTGCACGAATTTGGCGAACGTTTTTACCTTCAACGTGTACAACGCCAATGTAAGGGTAGAAGATCGTGCCATCCGAATGCACCCAGTTACCTGCTTCGGCTGAACTACGATATGAGCCAGCTGGGATCGTGAGCTCTGGGTGGTCCCAAATAGTAATATTTAAGATATCGCCAGGTCCTACTTCGTATTCATACTTGGCGATTTCAATATCTAACTCTGGATTTGGCTTTGAAAAAGGATCTATTGAATTTAAAGAGGTCACTCGCTCCAAAGTTAAAGGATAAACCGTAACCTGCGATTCTATATCACTCGATTCAGTGCTCATTACTGTTTTGTCACTGACCGAAAGGTGGCTACCAGGCAGAGTACACCCTGTAAGAAGGATAGGAAGTACTGATATCCCCAAAAATTTATTAAATGTGTTCATTGGTTTATAACTACCGAAAGAAAGTTTGCCGACTGAAATTGGTTCATTCTAATTGAACTGCATTTCATCAATGTTGACGATTTACTGCAGTTTTAAGCCTTTAGAAAGCGAGTCCATTCAGAATTATTTGTGTAATAAACACTCCAAATGGCTGCTAGCGACTTAGAGCTCTTAGTTTCATTTATGAAGGTGAAAAATCTACCCCACAAAAATAGTCAACCATTATCCATCTGGTTGCAATAAAGGCAACTACATACTTAAAAAATACTTACGAATACATGACAAAATTATGTCTATTTAGCGTTATTGAGATGAATGCATGATTTTGCACATGTAAACAGGCAGGAATGTGAAAAAACTCATGCCAAAGTTGTATGCATCCTATTTACACCATATGCAACTGCCGTTATGCTTCCTGTTGCGGTCGGATATAACAACAAATATTGGAGCTAATTTTGAAAATCAAACTTTTAACGGCAAGTGTGGCTGCAGTCCTACTAGCAGGTTGTGGTAGTGACAGCGATCCTGAGGTAAAAACATACTCAGTACAGGCTTATGATCCAGCTGTTATCGGCATGGAAGTCTCTTACGACTGTGGTGGAGATTTAAAAGGTAAGGCTGATGAACTGACAACAAACTACAAAGGTATGGTTGGCTATGCGCGCATTAGTCACATAGATGTAGTTAGTGCTCCAAGTGAGTGTACTTTCACATTAAAGCACACTGATAAGAGTGTAGATGCATCTAATGGTAAACGTATTACAACTGATTACAAAATTCCAAAAGGTCTAGCGCAAGCAGATGCACCTGTAACAGGTTCACCGTTTACTACTCTAGTAACGGATACTTTGGAAGAAGGTGCAATTTACACGCCAGAGGTTGCAGAGCAAGTGTTTGCTGACTTAGGTCTTGATGTTAATGCGATGGGCGTTTCCGTTAATGATTTGCTTCGCAATACTGAAAGTGTAGTTAAGCAGTTAGATGAGAGTGGTGATGCTGCAACAAAAGCATTAGCGACTAAACTGGTTGCTACAGCGAATGTAGTTTCAGATGTCATTAAAGCGAACCCTACGGCTTCTCCGAAAGCAATTTCAGTAGCAGCTAAAGCTGTAACTGAAGAGGTAATTAAGAAGAACCCAAATTACCCTAAAAATGATTCTGGTGAGGTTATTTACGTAGAGGTATCTGAAGAAGATACTAAAGATGTTGTTAACCAGGTTGAAAAAGAGATCGAAGCAGGAAAACCTGTAGATGATTTCAAACCGGTAGTGCCACCGATTCCAGATGCGAAGCCAGGCAAACCAGTTGATCCTGTTGATCCGCCATCAGGTGGTTCAGGCGGTAACTAATTAACTGTACTGATAATTAAAAGGCCTCTCAGAGGCCTTTTTTGATCCTATCGTACTGTGGTCATCACCTTTTAGTGAGTCCTTTACTGTTCAAGTAAGGCAGGATGTGCGGACGTGATTCGCCAGCTAGTTTACTGGTGACTTCTTGTGACCAAGTGCTTTGTTTTTGATTGCTCGAACGGTTTGCATAGTAGTTTTGCATGGTTTGGTCATAAGCCTGAATATCATCCAAATTTAGGTCTTGATATTGATTCTCATGCACCACGACATGAGCAGGTAGACGTGGCTTAACTTCAGGGGCTTGATCTGGATGACCAAGACACATACCAAATAAAATGGCTGTATTTTTAGGTAAGCCTAATAACTCGTCGACTTTTTGAGCATTGTTTCGTAAGCCACCAATATACACGCCTCCTAGTCCCATAGACTCTGCTGCAAGTAAGCAGTTTTGTGCCATGATGCCAGAATCAACAGCACCGATAAGTGTTAACTCGGTGAAATCAGCTTGCACATCAGGATTGATACTTGCGTGGCGCTGGTAATCAATGCAAAACACCAAAAACTCAGCAGCGCTTTCAACGTACCCTTGATTCCCCGCATATTGTGCCAATAGCGTACGCTTTTCTTTGTCGGTCACGCGGATAATTGAGACGACTTGCAACATACTTGATGAAGACGCCGCAAGGCCAGCTTGTAGAATCGTTTCTAATTGTTCGCTTTCAATAGGTTGCGAGGTGAACTTTCGAATTGAGTAGTGATTGAGAATTGTTTGTATCGTACTGTTCATGGTGACTTAACATCCCCTGTTACATGTAAAGGCTGAAGCCTCACCTTAGCGATATTTGATGAGTCGGTAAACTATCTCAAAAGAAAAACAATGCTTAGCGCATAAGTGTGAAGATGAATAGAGAATACATCACTCGTTCTGCTTGAGAGCGTATATACTGTTTTTAGAATCAACAATTTAACTGCAGTGGAAAATATGAAAGAACTCATCGTTCATACAGTCACGGTGTTTATGGGCTTCTTTGCGATCATGAACCCCATCGCCAATATTCCTATCTTTTTGAGTTTAACGGCTGATGAGGACAGGGAAACCGTACGTTCCATGGCGCTTCGTTCGGTTTTTATTGCATTTGTCATCATTGCGATATTTTCGATCGCCGGTAAATTAATTTTTGATTTGTTTGGTATCACGCTGTACGCCTTGCGAATAACGGGCGGTATCTTGGTGTTTTTGATCGGTTTTAATATGCTTCAAGGTGATTCGACGCATCAGAAAACTAAAGAGAAAGCGTATTCTCCAGCGCAGCAGCAGGCGGCGTTGAGCATTGCCGTTTCTCCACTTGCAATGCCGATATTAGCAGGGCCTGGAACGATTGCTACCGCGATGAACTTTGCTACGGCGGGTGGTTTTGATCAAACCATTATTACCATCGTTTCTTTTGCTGTGTTGTGTGTTATTACCTATATACTGTTTTTATTTGGAGACAAATTGGTCAAAGCAGTTGGACCGAGTGCTCTGAACGTCGTGACGAAAATGATGGGCTTAATCCTAGCGGTTATCGGTACTCAAATGTTTATTGATGGCGCGGGCGAAGCCTATAAAACTGTTTTCTCATAGGCGTCTCCATCTCGTCTAAATCCACACCTACATTTCTAGCTGGTGTGGATTTTTTGAACTTTAGTTTTCACTTTCTAAGAAAGAAATAAATAGACTTCACC
>NZ_WXWT01000204.1:9015-11491 GCF_009904725.1 Vibrio sp. V43_P6S15P86 | reverse complement strand
ACTGTGAAATAAGGCATGTGTGGCTGCTATTCCTGCTAACATTCTAATTACTAGCATCTTGTTTAAAAAGTAGACCAATCTCTCATTAGACCCGTTGATAATAAAACGTTACATTTGTTGGGTAACCTTGCGGGATGTTATGACGAACGCAAGACATAGCCGAAAACGTGGAAGTATTTCGATTAGGCTACGAATAAGACCTAGACTATGTAAAACCAGACCAATCCGTTGACCTTACGGTGAGGAAACTGGCTAAGGAGAGCAATTATGACAGCAATGTTGTCAGGCGCAGAGATGGTGGTTCAATCTCTGATAGAAGAGCACGTAGAGCAGATCTTTGGCTACCCAGGTGGCTCTGTTTTGGATATCTACGATGCACTGCATGCCAAAACCGATCAAATCAAACACGTACTTGTAAGGCATGAGCAAGCCGCCACTCATATGGCAGATGGTTACGCTCGCGCTACCGGTAAACCGGGTGTCGTACTGGTATGTTCAGGTCCGGGCGCGACCAATACCATTACTGGTATTGCCACGGCTTATATGGACTCCATCCCAATGATCGTTATCTCGGGTAATGTACCTAATAGCCTAATTGGTAATGATGCTTTTCAAGAATGTGACATCGTTGGTGTCTCTCGCCCAGTGGTCAAACACAGCTTTTTAGTGAAAAAAGCGGAAGATATTCCTGAAACGATCAAGAAAGCGTTTTATATCGCAACCACAGGTCGACCTGGTCCAGTAGTGATTGACTTGCCGAAAGATGTAATGAATCCGCAAATCAAACTGCCTTACCAATACCCAGAAACGCTTTCAATGCGTTCTTACAAGCCGACGACGTCGGGTCATAAAGGACAGATTAAAAAAGCGCTTAAATCGCTGTTAGAAGCGAAAAAACCAGTGCTTTATATCGGTGGTGGTGCTGTGATTTCTGGCGCTCATGAACATATTTTAGAGCTCTCCGACAAGCTGAACCTTCCAGTAGTCAGTACGTTGATGGGACTAGGCGCATTCCCTGGAACACATAAAAACTCACTGGGCATGCTGGGTATGCACGGTACTTACGAAGCCAATATGGCGATGCATGAAGCGGATCTTATTTTTGGCATCGGTGTGCGTTTTGATGATCGCACGACGAACAACCTTGAAAAATACTGCCCAAACGCAAAAGTCATGCATATTGATATCGATCCATCATCGATCTCGAAAAACGTGAAGGTGGATTTACCTATCGTAGGCTCTGCGGAAAAAGTGCTTACAACCATGCTTGGCCTGCTGGCAGAGCAAGAAGGTGGGAACGATGAAGATGCCATCACCGCATGGTGGGATGACATTCAAGTGTGGCGTGACCGCAACTGTTTGGCTTATGAGAAGTCACCAGAGCGAATTAAGCCACAGCAAGTGATTGAAACCTTGCACAAGCTGACCAATGGTGATGCGTATGTTGCTTCTGATGTGGGTCAGCACCAGATGTTTGCAGCACTTTACTACCCATTTAACAAACCACGCCGTTGGATCAACTCGGGTGGATTGGGCACTATGGGATTTGGCCTTCCGGCTGGTATGGGTGTTAAGTTTGCCATGCCACAAGAAGAAGTCGTGGTTGTTACGGGCGATGGCAGTATTCAAATGAATATCCAAGAGCTTTCGACAGCCATGCAATACGACATTCCAGTGAAGATCATCAACCTAAACAACCGCTTCTTAGGCATGGTAAAACAGTGGCAAGACATTATTTATCAAGGTCGTCACTCTAATTCTTACATGAGTTCTGTTCCTGATTTTGCAGCGATTGCAGAAGCTTATGGTCACGTCGGTATTCGTATCGAAACGCCTGATCAGCTCGAAGAAGGGCTACAAAAAGCGTTGGATATGAAAGATCGTCTGGTGTTTGTGGACATCAACGTAGACGAAACCGAACACGTATACCCGATGCAAATCAAAGGTGAGGGTATGGATAAAATGTGGCTAAGCAAAACGGAGAGAACTTAATATGAGACACATTATTTCACTGCTATTGGAAAACCAACCGGGTGCGTTGTCTCGTGTTGTTGGTTTGTTCTCTCAACGTGGTTACAACATTGAATCTTTGACGGTATCACCGACAGATGATGAAACGCTTTCGCGAATGAACATTACCACGACGTCTGATGAGATGCAGTTGGAGCAAATTCAGAAGCAGTTACACAAATTGATCGATGTGCTGAAAGTACAAGAAGTCACCGAGTACGAGCACATCGAACGTGAACTGATGATGGTGAAAGTGAAAGCCAGTGGTTTTGCGCGAGCAGAAGTAAAACGGACAGCGGACATCTTCCGTGGCCAGATCGTGGATGTCACTGCTGCTCAATACACGGTACAACTTGCGGGCACGAGTGAAAAGTTGGATGCCTTCATTCAAGCGATATCTGAAGTAACTGAAGTCGTCGAAGTTGCTCGTAGTGGCGTAGTGGGTATTGCCCGAGGTGAGCGCGCA
>NZ_WXWT01000204.1:0-8994 GCF_009904725.1 Vibrio sp. V43_P6S15P86 | reverse complement strand
ATATAATTGTCGTTTTAGTAAGCATTATAGGCAGTAGACGCGTGAAAATACCTAAGCGAGTCGGCACATTGTTGGCGACAGCACTATTTTTTAGTGCGCTCACTGCAGTTTACTATTATCAGAAATATCTGACGTTACTAGAGAGTAACGTTGAGAATACCGCTCAAGAAGCATTACACCAACTGGCTTATACTGGTCGCGAATACAAGAATATTCAGGATCAAGTTGAGACGATCAGCGATCTTCTCGGTCACAGCCAAAGTCTTTACGACTATCTACGTCAGCCGAACCGGGTCAACCTTTCTATCTTAGAAGATATGTGGATCTCGGTTGCGATCAACCAAAAGCTATATAAACAAATTCGTTTTCTTGATATTACCGGTCAGGAAAAAGCACGGATTAATTACGATTTCAAAACGGGTATCGCTGCACCCGCCCTCAAATTACATAACAAGTCAGAGCGGGATTATTTTCATTACGCGCAAGGTTTAGGTAATGATGAAATTGCGTCGTGGGGGATTGAGCTGGAGCGGGAAAATGGTGAGCTTGTTTACCCTTATAGCCCTTCATTGCGTATTCTGATGCCGATTTCTCTCAATGGGAAACGCGAAGGGTATCTTGTTCTTAATGTTGATATTGAGTATTTATCTTCTCGACTCAACTACTCACCGGTGCGGGATTTTCATATTGAGTTAATTAAAAATGATGGCTTTTATATCGCGAGTCCTAAGTCATCACGCTTGTACGGCAATATTATCCCAGCTCGTTCTCAATTTAATTTTGGCCGGATGTACCCCAACATTTGGCGCACGATGATCTCAGAGGTTTCGGGCTATGAGTACAACGGCTCGAATTTGATTGCGTATAGCACGATCCAATTTGTTTCTAGTGAACCACTTCATCTGGTGATTGACCTAACGAATGAGCAATTACTATCTCGATCTCGGCGAGATATTGATGACTTAATCCAAGAAGCGTTTTTTGTATTAAGTTTGGTGTTTGGCTTTACTTTACCAACGACTGCGTTAGCCCTGCACTATCGACGTCATAGTATGGAATCGAAGTTAGCTCGGGCTGCACTTGATGGCATGACTGCGGTGATGATCTCAGATGCGTCGCATCGAATCATTATGGTGAATCAAGAATTTGAAAACATGATGGGCTATTCAACCAAGCATACTCAAGGCTGGAATGCGCATAATCTAATTTTCTTACCGGAAGATCTCGAGTCGACCCTCAATATTTGGAATAAGCTTGCGAACGAGCACGTTTGGGAAGGTGAGGTTCGTTGTCGAACCAAGTTTAATCACGTATTTACCGCCATTATGCGCATTCAGGCAAACTTAACCAAGTCAGGTAAAGTAAGCTATTACATCACGTCGCTGGTGGATATTTCCGAGCAAAAAGAGCTGGAAGAAAAGCTACGCAACCTCAGTGAAAAAGACGGTTTGACGGGCTTGTGGAACCGTCGAAAATTTGAAGAGCAATTAGCGCAATATGCCGGGATTATTGAGCGTTATCCTGACAGTCCCCCTGCATGTTTGGCGTTGTTTGATATTGACCACTTTAAGCGCATTAACGATGAACTTGGGCACGATGAAGGGGACAAAGTGATTTGCAGTGTCGCTGAGACTCTTCTTAAAGAGGTGCGCAGTACTGACTTTGTTTCTCGCGTCGGTGGTGAGGAGTTTGCGGTGATCATGCCGCATACCACACTCGAAGAAGCAGAAGTTGTCTTGAACCGGTTACGTGTGGCGGTTCAACTGCGCAGTGATAGAGCGATTACTGTTAGCGCCGGGTATAGTGATTTAACTTCTGATCGCACGCGCACTTATAAATGTGCTGATATTGCCTTGTATGAATCCAAAAGTGCAGGGCGTAACTGCGTATCGCTATGTCATAGTTTCGATGATATTGCTTAGCTCTTTTTCAAAAACAAAAAATCGGGGATAGACCCCGATTTTTATGCTTATTTTAGCCTCAGCGTTATTCGCTAGCCAGTATGCGATATTGGTTGTCGATGGCCGCTTCGATACACTGCATTGACTGTCTCAAATAACGCTCTAGATAACCTAAAGCATCCTGGCTCTTTTTATCTAACGACGTCTTCATCAGCATTTCTTGCTCATCGATATTACAGTGCCCTGGGTTTCCAGTACCTAACATTTGCATAGCAAAATATTGGTAACGCTTAATTTGCGTGAGTAGATCGCGGAAAAAACCAAACATATTGGCAGAGCCAGCGCCTTCAAACAGCGCAGTAAGAAACTGATTATGGCGTTCTTCCCATTCCTTCCAGCAAAAGCTTTCGCCAGATTTAGAGCGGGATAACTTGTGATAAGCGGTTAGGACGTCCAGTTCCCAATTTTCATCGCCAATCACAATTGCTTTATTTAGTAGGCATGCAGAGACCATTTGTAGGCTTTCGTACAAGTCATTCAACTCATCTTTACATACAGGTGCAACCCAGCAGCCTTTTTGCGGCTCGAGTTTGACGTATTTGCTCCACGATAACTGCACCAAAGCTTCGCGAATGGGTGACGCTCCTACGTTGTACTTCTCTTTGAGTTCCGCAACCACGAGTTTTTGACCCGGTTTAAGCACGCCATCGAGAATATCCTGACGGATCATTTTTGATACTTTGTCGGTAAGAGTGGGACTGGACACATACACCTCATAGAAATTTTAATCGTGACGACAAAATTAAACAGTACGCAATTCTGCTCATGGTGAATGATACAGTTAGGCTATTATTAGAGCAAGAAAGCCATATAAAAAAAGAGGGCATAAGCCCTCTTTATCAATCAACTGAAGTATGAAAAGTTCAGTCTTATAGTACGTGTACAGAAGCTGTGTTTGTAGTGCCTGAAGCGACTAGAGCACCAGAAACCATCACTACGATGTCGCCTTTGTTACCTAGACCAGATTCTAGAGCAAGCTCTTTACCTGCTACGTAGAATGCGTCAGTGCTTTCGATAGAATCAACAACAACTGGCGTCACACCTTTAGTTAGAACAAGTTGTGCTGCTGTTTTCTTGTTTGTTGTTAGTGCTAGGATGTTTGCAGTTGGGAAGTATTTACGTACTGAACGTGCAGATTTACCACCTTCAGTTGCAACAACGATAAGTGGAGCAGCCAGTTTCTCAGCTGTGTCTACTGCGCCTTTACATACAGCTTCAGTGATGCGTAGACGTGGGCTGTCTAGACGAGAACCTAGTTCAGCTTTTAGCGCTGAATCAGTACGGTTCGCGATTTGAGCCATGATAGTTACCGCTTCAACTGGGTACTTACCTTTCGCTGTTTCACCAGAAAGCATTACTGCGTCAGTACCGTCCATTACCGCGTTAGCAACGTCGCCTGCTTCCGCACGAGTAGGACGTGGGTTGTTGATCATAGAATCAAGCATTTGAGTTGCAGTGATAACCATCTTACGTGCACGGTTACACTTCTCGATCATCATTTTCTGAGCGAAGATTACTTCTTCAGCTGGGATTTCAACACCTAGGTCACCACGAGCAACCATGATGCCGTCAGAAAGCTCTAGGATCTCGTCGAAGTTATCAACACCTTCTTGGTTTTCGATCTTAGAGATGATGTGGATGTTCTCGCCGCCGTTTGCAGCAAGTACTTCACGGATTTCTTGAACGTCAGAAGCTTTACGGATGAAAGAAGCTGCTACGAAGTCAACGCCTTGCTCACAACCGAATTTAAGGTCGTTCTTATCTTTTTCAGATAGAGCTGGTAGGTTTACAGAAACGCCAGGAAGGTTCACACCTTTGTTCTCGCCTAGTGCACCGTTGTTAAGTACTTTACATTTAACTTCTGTTTCAGTCTTAGAGATAACTTCCATCTCGATTAGACCGTCGTCGACTAGGATAGTGTTACCTACGTTTAGGTCTGCTGCGAAACCTGCGTAAGTTACTGCAACTTTATCTTTGTTACCTACAACTGAAGTGTCAGTTGTGAAAGTGAATTCTTGACCAGCTACTAGATCAACGTCGTTGCCGCCTTCTAGCTTGATAGTGCGGATTTCTGGACCTTTAGTATCTAGAAGAATTGCTAGTGGTTTGCCAGTAGCTTCCATTACTTTACGGAAGTTCGCGATACGAGTGCCGTGTTCTTCGTAGTCACCGTGAGAGAAGTTAAGACGCATTACGTTCATGCCTGCGTTCACTAGCTCAGTTAGCTTCTCTACAGATTCAGTTTTAGGGCCAATCGTACATACGATTTTGGTCTTTTTCATGGAAGATACTCTCCGGTAAATATAGTTACAATTTGAAAGTCGGTTGTTTACTCTGAAGTTAGGGCGTTATTGATGACATTTAGTGCCTGTCACCCACCGATTTTTCGCCTCATTATCAGTACTTCAGATTCTGAAAGTCTTTCACCAAGTTTAGTCATTTTATGACTAAAAGATCGGCGATTTTGGTTACCTTTTTGTGACTAATCCCACTTTATATGCAGAAAGTTGCAAAAAAATAGCCTTCAATTCTGTAATTTTTTTTCTTTTCGGTGGCGAATTCTACCACTGAATGAATCCAATATCACTGTTTAAGAATTGTCTTAGGACAAGGTTTTATCGAGAAATATTAATTTTTTGGATCGAAATAAATGGACTTAAAAGTTTCGGTTTGACTATAATAAGTTTCACATCGAAACTTAAACTCAAAACGTAAATGTCGAAACGAAACACTCAACTAAGAAGACACGCCATTTCTAACTTGGTTTCTGAGCTAGGAGAAGTCAGCGTTGACGAACTCGCTCAGAAATTCGAAACCTCAGAGGTCACGATTAGAAAGGATTTAGCTTCTTTAGAGAAAAATGGCCAACTTCTACGCCGCTACGGCGGTGCGATTGCTATCCCAACAGAAGTCATTCACGAAGAATTGAGCGCTAATGTTTCGACTCGAAAGCTAAACTTGGCAAAAGCAGCGGCATCACTGATTCGAGACCATAATCGCATCGTGATCGACAGTGGCAGTACGACGGCTGCGTTGATTCAACAGTTGAATGACAAACGTGGCTTAGTTGTCATGACCAACTCGTTGCATGTTGCTAACGCCCTTAATGAATTAGAGAGCGAACCAACACTGCTGATGACTGGCGGGACTTGGGATACGCACTCAGAATCTTTTCAAGGCAAAGTAGCCGAATCTGTATTACGAGCTTACGATTTTGACCAGCTATTTATCGGTGCGGATGGCATCGATCTCGAACGCGGCACCACAACATTTAATGAATTGGTTGGTTTGAGTAAGGTAATGGCGGAAGTGTCGCGCGAAGTGATCGTCATGATCGAATCGGAAAAAATCGGTCGTAAGATCCCGAATTTAGAGCTCGCTTGGCATCAAATTGATGTGCTAGTGACGGATGCTGATATTCAGCAAGAACACAAAATACAGATTGAACAACATGGCGTGAAAGTTATTTGCGCCTAATCTAACAATGTAATCAGTTTCATATTTCACTTCCCTCTGATACAGGCCTTTGCTTGCTGCCTCTATCTGAAACATGGCTAGGGAAGAACAAAACTACAAACGGAGATAAACACATGTGTGGAATCGTAGGTGCAGTAGCACAACGAGATGTTGCAGAAATTTTGGTTGAAGGTCTACGCCGCTTAGAGTACCGCGGTTACGACTCAGCTGGCGTTGCTGTTGTTGATGGCGAGTCAAACCTAACGCGCGTTCGTCGCTTGGGTAAAGTGCAAGAATTGGCTGATGCAGTAGAAGAAGCAAAAGTGATCGGCGGAACGGGTATTGCACACACTCGCTGGGCGACGCACGGTGAACCATCTGAAGTTAATGCACACCCACATATGTCCGGCGATATTGCTGTTGTACATAACGGTATTATCGAAAACCACGAAGAGCTTCGTGAATTGCTTCAATCTCGTGGTTACGTGTTTGAATCTCAAACGGATACAGAAGTTATCGCACACATGGTTGAGTGGGAACTTCGCACTTCAGAAACGCTACTAGAAGCAGTACAAAAAACAGCAAAACAACTTGAAGGCGCATACGGCACGGTAGCGTTGGATCGCAAAGATCCTTCACGCATCGTAGTTGCACGTTCAGGCAGCCCGATCGTAATTGGTTTTGGTGTGGGTGAGAACTTCCTGGCTTCTGACCAACTTGCGCTACTGAATGTAACGCGCCGTTTCATGTACCTAGAAGAAGGTGATGTGGCAGAAATCACTCGCCGTGAAGTTACTGTGTTTGACGCAACGGGCGAGCTGGTTGAGCGTGAAATCGTAGAATCTAACGCAGAACATGATGCTGGCGATAAAGGCCAATACCGCCACTTCATGCAAAAAGAAATCTATGAGCAACCTAAAGCGTTGATCAACACAATGGAAGGCCGTATCACGGCAGACTCCGTTGTAACTGATGCGATCGGTGTTCATGCGGCAGACATTCTAAGTAAAGTAGAGCACGTACAAATCGTTGCGTGTGGTACGTCTTACAACGCAGGTATGACAGCGCGTTACTGGTTTGAAGACATTGCTGGCGTGAGCTGTGATGTAGAAATTGCGTCTGAATTCCGTTACCGCAAGTTTGTGACTCGTCCAAACAGCCTATTGATCACGTTGTCTCAGTCTGGTGAAACCGCCGATACGCTAGCAGCACTTCGTCTTGCGAAAGAAAAAGGTTACATGGCGGCGATGACTATTTGTAACGTAGCAGGTTCTTCTTTGGTTCGTGAGTCAGATTTTGCATTCATGACTCGCGCTGGTGTTGAAATCGGTGTCGCTTCAACCAAAGCGTTCACGACTCAGCTTTCTGCACTATTGATGCTGGTTACGGCGTTAGGTAAAGAGCAAGGTCGCGTTAGCAAAGAGAAAGAAAAAGAGATTGTTGAAGCGCTACACGCACTTCCTAAGCAAATCAACGCGGCACTTTCTTTCGAGAAAGACATTGAAGCACTAGCGACGGATTTCGCAGACAAGCACCACACACTGTTCCTAGGTCGTGGTGAATTCTATCCAATCGCGATGGAAGCGTCTCTAAAATTGAAAGAGATCTCTTACATCCACGCAGAAGCTTACGCGGCGGGTGAACTGAAACATGGTCCTCTAGCGCTGATTGATGCTGACATGCCTGTTGTTGTGGTTGCACCAAGTAACGACCTACTTGAAAAGCTAAAATCAAACGTTGAAGAAGTACGTGCACGTGGCGGCCTTCTATACGTATTCGCAGATGCAGACGCAGGCTTCGAAGGCGATGAAACAATGAAGATCATCACGATGCCTCACGTTAGTGAAATCACGGCGGCGATCTACTACACCATCCCAATGCAGTTGCTGTCATACTACGTAGCGCTGATCAAAGGTACGGACGTAGACCAACCACGTAACCTAGCGAAAGCGGTGACGGTTGAGTAATTACGCTTAACAGCAAAAATCCCAAGCGGCACATGCGAGAGTATGTGCCGCTTTTTATTTAAACCCATTTTAAGGTTTGTGAGTTATTGACCCAACTGGTGAGCGGTTAGAATTGCAGAGTAGACATTTTCTGCCGTCACTGGGAATGGCATATTGTGGATGGTTTCTCCCTCGGCCGTTGAAGCTTCGGCGACCTCGCGCAACTTATCGTGATTAAGCTCTTTAACGCCCATATCAAATAAGTTGGTTGGTAGACCTACAGATCGGCAGAAGGCGAGAACCGTATTAATCTCTTCCATCGCTGCGTTTTCTAACACCAATTGAACAAGCGTGCCGAACGCGACTTTCTCACCATGATAGAGATGGTGACACTCTTCGAGCTTGGTTAGGCCGTTATGAATAGCGTGAGCGCCTGCTAGGCCACTGCTTTCAAAACCGATACCGCTTAGGTATGTATTGGCTTCAATAATATTTTCTACCGCTTTGGTGCTCACACCATTTTCTACCGCAGCTTTTGCTTTTACACCATCTTCAAGCAAGGTTTCATAGCAAAGTTTTGCAAGAGCTTGCGCTGAACGCGTCGCTAAACCACCAGCCATTGTTGCCTTACCAGAGGTCATGTTGGCTCTGGCTTCAAAGTAGGTGGAAAGCGCATCGCCCATCCCCGATACTAGTAGTCGAACTGGGGCTTTTGCGATGACTGATGTATCCATGATGACCATGTCTGGGTTTTTAGGGATCATCAAGTATTCCGCAAATTCACCTTCTGGTGTGTATATCACCGCAAGAGCAGAGGTTGGCGCATCAGTCGAGGCAATCGTAGGAACCACCACGACAGGAATTTTGGTGTAAAACGCAACGGCCTTTGCTGTATCTAACGTTTTACCGCCACCAATACCGACAATGACATCATGTTTTTGAGTCGCACAAATGTCCGTGATGCGTTCAATCTCAACGCGCGAACATTCGCCACCAAAAATGTTCATAGTGAGTGGAAGCTTTTCGTCAGCAAAGCTTTGTTTGACGTCATCACCAACCAGGTTAGTCACGAACTCATCGGCAATGACTAACGGACGTTCACCTAATGTTTTCACATAGTGAGCGATAGATGTAAGTACTTGTTCACCTTGGACGTATTTGCTTGGGCTGATAATAATTTTGTCCATAATTCAAACCTTTAACCTTTTTTATGTGTGTTTTGGACTGCAATGAAAATCCATTGTAGCGATAAGGTTTATATTAGGATTGGTGAGGTAAGTGGTGAAGGATCTCTCTGGTTTTGTTCCATGCTTTTATGACCTCTGTGTCAAACCGACTGTCAGAAGTAATAAGCATTGGCATGCTTTATGGCGCCGATCACTATTCAAGCGAATCTGTCGTTTTTCGTTTCATATTGAAACGAAAATACCGAAGTCGTTGTTTCAATATGAAACGGATTGATTTTTGTTGAGCACGTTTTTTCTCTGTTTAAGATGAATTCATACCCTACATAAAAATATAAATGGAATGAGATAGAACGATGAAAAAGTTAATTAACCAAGTCGATGATGTTGTATTGCAGCAAATGGAGGGCCTGGCATTGTCTCGCCCTGAGCTAAAAGCCAACTACG
>NZ_WXWT01000340.1:0-9022 GCF_009904725.1 Vibrio sp. V43_P6S15P86 | reverse complement strand
TTTAGCTCTATCATGAATTCCTTTCATCCTTTGTTGCTCGCTATGAACAGAATAGCAATCGTATAAATAACTTAACGACAAAAAATGGATATGTAAACGTCTAGACGTCTATTTGTTGTGTTTATTTGCGAATCATGTCGCCTCATGATGAATTTTTTTAATAAACAAGTTGAATAAATGGACGTTGTTCAAACCGCAGATGAGAGCGATAGTTTAGCCATCCAGACATCTTTTATGACGAAAGATACTCTGACCCAAACAAATTGAACAAGATTGAAAAAGGAATAGGGACATGGCTACAACAACGCACGTACTAGGTTATCCACGCATCGGTGAAAAACGAGAATTAAAATTCGCTCAGGAAAAATACTGGCGCGGAGAAATTGATCAAGCAGAGCTTAAAAAGGTTGGGGCAGATCTGCGCGCTAAAAACTGGCAAACACAAACAGATGCTGGCTTGAGTTTTACCATCGCTGGCGATTTCGCTTGGTACGATCATGTACTGACGACCACGTTGTTACTGGGTCACGTGCCAAAACGTCACGCAGACGGTTTCCCTGATTTGGATACGCTATTCAAAGTGGGTCGCGGTCAATCTCAAGCGGGTTGCGGCTGTGCGGGCGCTGCAGCATCGGATATGACTAAATGGTTCAACACAAACTACCACTACATCGTACCTGAATTTAGCAAGGACGATACATTTGAAGTGAGCTGGCCTCAACTGTTTGAAGAAGTCAACGAAGCAACCCAAGCTGGGCATAAAGTGAAGCCAGTTTTGCTTGGCCCAGTCAGTTATCTTTACTTAGGTAAAGAGGTAGAAGAAGGGTTCGATCGCCTGACGCTACTGCCACGATTGCTTACGGCTTACCAAGCTATTTTGGCAAAGCTCGCGAGTCAAGGTGTTGAGTGGGTTCAGATTGATGAGCCAATTTTGTCACTAGAGCTTGAAAGTCAGTGGGCTGATGCGTTCAAGCTAGCGTACCAAGTGATTCGAAGCGATGTAAAAGTGCTGCTAACGACGTACTTTGACTCTATAAGCGATACGCTAGACAAAATTGTAAAGCTACCAGTGGATGGTTTACATATCGATTTATCTGCCGCGCCTCAACAGCTTGATGACGTGGTTGCCAAACTACCGGAGGGGTGGGTGCTGTCTGCTGGCGTGGTCAACGGTCGTAACGTGTGGCGCTCGGATTTGAGTGCGCAACTTGAACGTCTACAGCCAGTAAAAGAAAAACTGGGCGACAACCTTTGGGTGGCGAGCTCATGCTCTTTGCTACATAGCCCGGTTGATCTGGAACTGGAAACAGAACTCAGTGAGGAAGTGAAAAGCTGGTTTGCGTTCGCAAAACAAAAAGTAACAGAAGTCGCCTTGCTTGGCCGAGCACTCGATGGTGATCAAGATGCGATTCTCGCTTGTGATACCTACAGCCAGCCAATCAAAGCACGTAAAACGGCAACGCATGTGAATAAGCCACAAGTTCAAGCACGTTTAAACAGTATTACTGCGTCACTTGCCGAGCGCAGCGCACCTTACGCGGAGCGTGCTGCGCATCAAGCTGAAGTATTGGGCTTGCCTCTGTTGCCAACCACGACAATCGGTTCTTTCCCTCAAACGGGTGAAATTCGTGTTCAGCGCAGCGCTTATCGCACTGGCCAGTTATCTGAGTCCGACTATATCCAAGCACTAAAAGGACATATTGCGGATGCCGTAAAACGTCAAGAAGCCCTTGACCTAGATGTGCTTGTTCACGGTGAAGCTGAGCGTAACGACATGGTGGAATACTTCGCGGAGAACTTGGCGGGTTTCCAAACGACGAAATTTGGTTGGGTACAGAGTTATGGCTCTCGCTGTGTGAAACCAGCCATTGTGGTTGCTGACATTGAGCGTGAAAAGCCGATTACGGTGGAATGGTCGACGTACGCACAATCGCTAACCAGCAAACAGATGAAAGGTATGCTGACGGGCCCGGTAACGATTTTATGTTGGACGTTCCCGCGTGAAGACATCACACGTCAAGAAATCGCCCAGCAACTGGCACTGGCACTGCGTGATGAGGTTTCTGATTTGCAAGATGCTGGCATCAATATCATTCAAATCGATGAGCCTGCGATTCGTGAAGGTCTACCGTTGAAAAAGCGCGATCACAAAGCGTATTTAGAATGGGCGGTGGATGTATTTAAGATCTCGGCAGCGAGTGCAAAACCAGAAACTCAGATTCACACTCACATGTGTTACAGCGAGTTCAATGAAATCATTGATTCAGTCGCGGCGCTCGATGCAGATGTGATTACCATTGAAACATCACGCTCAAATATGGAACTGCTTAAAGCGTTTGAAGAGTTCAATTACCCGAATGAAATCGGTCCAGGTGTTTATGACATTCACTCACCAAACATTCCGACGGAAGAGTGGATTGAAGGCTTAATCAAGAAAGCGGCAGAAAAGATTCCGGTACAACGTTTGTGGGTGAACCCAGACTGTGGTCTGAAAACACGTAACTGGGCAGAGACAGAAGCGGCATTGGCGAACCTCGTGTCAGCGGCGAAGAAACTTCGTGCTGAGCTGGCGTAAGACACCTTTTTAGCAAATAAAAACGGAGACCGTTGTCTCCGTTTTTCTATTCTTAGCCGTTCATTTTCGTCGTTATACTATCCCGCAATAGCGGATGAATTGCTCGTATCGAAAACAACGCACTCACTGTGACTATTTCATTTGAGTACAAGTTTGCGCGGAAACCAACTCATCTGCCATCAACTGACCGCGAGAGTTACGCACTTTAATACGGTACATTAAGCCCATATCAATTTGCTTACGAATTTCCGGGTTATTGCAATAGGTGTAGATACTGGTATTCAGTACTTGATTTAACGGCTTTGCACCGAGTGCGTCATCGTTATAAATCATCATCATTTCAACAACATTTTTGTTGGATGAGACACGCATTATCTGCAGTGGACCGTATTCCAAAGGGAGACCTGCTGACAAGACTCCCGCTCGGTTTGATGCCAATAGCTCAAGCTGGCGTTGATTATCATCGGTAGATGAACAGCCCGCTAACGCACCAAATGCCAAGAAAAGACACAGTAATTTTTTCATAAATTAAAACACTTTTTTGAACGGTTTCACGATGACATTATCGTAAACACCAGCCGCTACGTAAGGATCGGCTTCTGCCCACGCTTTAGCGTCTTCTAGAGAGGCGAACTCAGCGATGACAGTCGAGCCCGTAAATCCGGCTTCTCCTGGGTTGTCAGAGTCTATCGCAGGCATAGGGCCAGCAGTAAGAAGGCGACCTTCGTCTTGAAGCTTTTGTAAGCGATCCAAGTGTTGCGGGCGAACGCTCATGCGTTTTTCCAGCGAGTTCTCGACGTCCTGAGAAAAGATGACATACCACATAGCATAGTTCCTTAATTGGTAGGGTAAAGTGTTAATTTAACGCCTTTTTTGTGTCTCTCACAAGTGAACAACAGAAAATGTGAGATCCTTTCTAACAGTTAGCGCTGTAGGTTGACTAATTCTGAACTGGGCGTGGTTTGCCTTCACTGTCAATGGCTACGTAGTTGAAAGTCGCATCACAAACCATGAAGCGCTCGCCGACACCGTGTGCTTTTACCGGCTTGACCCATACTTCCAGATCGACACTCATTGAGGTGCGACCAATCTTAGTGCATTCGCCATAGCAGCAAACGACATCGCCAACACCTACAGGCTTCTTGAAGGTAATGCTGGACACTGAAACGGTAACAACGCGACCAGAAGAGATCTCTTTGGCCAGAATCGCACCTGCTAGGTCGAGCTGAGACATAATCCAACCACCAAAAATATCGCCATTGGCATTAGTATCGGCAGGCATTGCAAGGGTACGAAGAAGCAGTTGACCTCTCGGAGAGCTAATTTCTTGACTCATTGTGACATCCTAAATCTTAAAGGCGCTCAAACTAAGCGCCAACATAGTAAATACCTAGAACCAAAGGTCCTTAAAAAACGCAGACACCGGACCAGAGAAAGTTGGTTTACAGCAGCAAGAATGGTCTGATTCCGGTATGCCGTTTGATCGGTTTAGTGATACATGGAGCAAAACAGCGACCCGAAGGTCGCTGCAAAGTGCGCGGATTATAGCAAAACTGAGTTTTTAATCATCAGTCGACACGTCGGATGAGTTATTTTTTTGTTCTTTTGGCATGTGTTTGTAAATGTAGAAGCCAGTCGCAATCATGTAGGCAAATGTCGCAATCAACATTCCGAATACTTTGAAGTTGACCCAAACATCCAGTGGTAGCTCGTAAGCGATATAAATGTTCAGACCAGCAAAGAATGAGAAGAAGCCGACCCAAGCCCAGTTGATCTTCGCCCAAATAGCATCAGGTAGCGAAATTTCTTTGCCCAACATGCCTTTAATGGCCGATTTCCCCATTGCGTGACTCGATGCTAAACCGATAGCTAGAATCACATAAATGATGGTGACTTTCCATTTTATGAAATTGTCGTCGTGGAAGAAAAGGGTCATGCTGCCAAATATCGTCACGATAACGAACGTAATTAGCTGCATTTTCTCGACTTTTTTATACAGAGCATAGGTGACGACAAGCTGAATTGCCGTTGCAACGATCAGCGCTCCTGTTGCTGCGTAGATGTCGTACATCTTGTACAAAGCGAAGAAGGCGATGAGTGGGATAAAATCTAGGATTTGCTTCATGGTGGCAAAATCTACCTAATTAGTGAATTGAAGACAGTCTAACGGAATCTGACAAGATGTGAATACCGTCAAGGTTAGAGGTAAGAGAAGTAATCCCCTGACTGAATGATACAACGAGCAACATTTCGCAAAGATGAAGTAGCAAATCGAAGGCATAAAAATTGCCGCGATAAAGCGGCAATTGAGTTGATAGAATTTAAGATTTAAGCAACATGTTGATATTGAGAAATAAGCGTTTTGACATCTTCTAAATAGCCTTCACGTAACAGGTTATCAACGGTTGCTTCAAGCTCTTCGAGAGACATCGTAAAGCAAGTGGATTTGCCGGTCATTAGGCTCAAATACTGATGGTATTCTTCTTCTGTATAGTGGCCTAAGCGATCGAGTAGTAGTGCTTTGATTCCATGATGAATCAAGCCGTAGTATGTGTGTCGATGAAGTAACATGGCGATCTCCTTATCAAGCTCATCCGCTAACCATTTGCAGCTTGCTTGACCCTCTGGATAATTCGATTTACTTCAGTAATGCACATCTAGTGCCAGTTTTATCTTCGCAAATTAGAAAGTGTTGGAAGTAGCAAAACTCTCATGTTGCAACCAGCGCTTGATGACGGTTTGGAGCGCATTTAACGTGGTTGGCTTTTCAAGTCTGTCATCCATGAGTTTCGCAATGAGCTCCAGCTCTTTGGCTCCAGACTCTCCAGATAGTGCGATGATCGGAACGGAAGACGCAATTTGCTTAATTCGTTGGCTTGCGTCAAATCCATTCATCACTGGCATCTGTACATCCATAAGCACCAAATCAATCTTGTGCGACTGAAATAGCTCCACCGCAGAAGCGCCATTATTTGCTTGTAAGCTGTTGACTCCCAGCCTTTTTAAGTACATTTGAACCAAAGTACGCTGCACCTCTTTGTCATCAACAATGAGCACTGTTGGTGCATCGTTACTTACTTGTACGTGTTGGTCTGTGCGAGGTTCAGAATGTGGTGCATTTACTTTCCAGCCATTGAAGTCCGGTGTTCTCAACGTCTCTGGTTTGGGTGCGTTTGGGACGACCGGGAAATACAAGTAGAACTCAGTAAATTCGCCCAATTCAGACTGGCACTCAATTCGTCCGCCAAAAGAGCGCATAACGCGTTGACAGTAGCCCAAGCCAAGGCCGCTGCCACCACTTTTTTGATACGAGAAGAAGTCGTCAAATATCTTGTGTAAGATACTGCTATCTATGCCAGGGCCACTATCTCGGAAGACCAGAATGTTTTCGTAGGCCCCCGTTTGGCTACGAATCTCAATTTGACTATCGGGATAAGAATCAAAATAGTAGATAGCATTGCGAATCAAATTGAAAATGACAAAGTTAAACAGAGTTTCGTTTAATTTCGCGACAAAATCGTGCTCTTGGGGCAGATTGATCCTTTCAATTATTTGATCGTTTTCAAAGCCATAACGGCTGACCGCTTGATCGACAGCTTTATGTATAGACGTAATAGTTAAGGGTTCGTGCTCAGGTGAGCTGTCGCTGACTTCTCGTAAAATAATGTCGATAAGTTGGCGACCACGCTGAATCGCTGCTTCTCCTTTATCAATCTCACTCTTTAACGTCTCAAGTGAAGCGTTTGATTCGATATGCTGTTTTAAAGCTTCAAATCGTAATTGCACTTGAGCGAGAGGGTTACGCATTTCATGTGCAATAGAGTTAGCGAGCGCACGGCTTTGGCGTACTTTTCTATCGGCCTCGATGGTGCTCTGGATGCGAACTAATAAGGTTTGCAATGCTGAAATTTCTTCATTAGAAAACAGCTTATTATCCATTTTATGTGAAGAAATCAGTAAGTGCGTAACGGACTTTCCACGACCAAAAAGAGGCATTACGAGCGCCGTATTGCTGGATCGCATACGTTCGTAGAGCTTGCGCATTGAGCCTTTAGACGAGGAGGCATAATCAATTTCTTCAGACAGTTCATCAAGCACGAGAACAGACTTGCTTGACGGCAGATAATTTTCATAAAACGTTTCGGTGTAACTGCTGGTGACGAGCTGCAATTTATTATTTGGTATATTCAGTAACGCTGCTAACTGGCGCATTGCATCATCTATTGAGCGTTTAAATTCCTCTTCTAATCCAAGAATTTGTTGAACGGGTGTATGTCGTTTCCCATAAATAAAATAGGACGCGAAACGACTGACGCGTTTGTAAAGCAAGTGCCAAGTGATACCGATGAGTGCGCATAAAGGCACCGCTACAAGCCATTGGTTATCTTCCGAGATAGGAATAAATATTGCGCCCAGCGGGAGGACGAAAATGGCACAGACAAACAGCGCGCTAACGGTTAAGTATGTGAGGTATTTAGCGCTATAAAAGCGAGAGGTAAGCAGGGCATAGCCTACAAACAACATTTCACTAATTGAAAGTGCTGGTGGTAACCAGGTTAAGGAAAAGTCACCAAGGAAGTAAGTCATTCCAAGGTGTATCACTGCAGTTGATAACATGAAGACCAAAATGCCGGCGATCATATAGTTACTTTTTGCCAGCGTGAGTTTGCTGCTGTTCGCTCGCATGGTAATCAAGTTCAGCAGTGTTAATACCACAAATGTCAGCAAACTAATAAAGAAATATGAGGTATGGGGACCAAACTCGATCACGAACTGGCTTGGACCGCTAATGGTGACATTTTCGACAGTAAGGTTTGGTACTAAGTTGATGTAAAGCGAGTACGTTGCTAGTGCCACAAAGACGATTTTTTGCCAGGCTTTGACCGCAGTTTTTTTGATATCAGCCGCTAGCTGGCAAGAAAAATAGAACGCGAATGCAAAGGCAAAGAATGACGCCAAGTTCGCCAACTTAGCCATAAAAATACCGCCAGCGGAGCCCAACTCCGGCAATAAGTCGGTATGGAAGTATGCGTTGCTGCTGATCCAAACGATGATGCAACTAGAATAAGCAATGTACGGCGCATGATGCGAGCCTAAAATCGTTTCACTCTTCTGTTTTAGGCGATAGCAGTAATATAACAACCAAGCGAACACCACCAGTACAGTGGCGTATAGCGTCATTGCTTTTGGATAAAAAAGGCCGTGAAGATGAATATCAAGCATGTACATTCACCTTTTCATCAATTCTTTTTGTTCGTACGCGGTGTTTGTAGTCGCGAAACTGTATGTCTTGAAATGCTTCAACCATCATACCTAAATTCCAGAAACCGCGGTATGTCTTGGTACCGTCACTGTTAATGTCGCGGTATCCTGAGTGAAAGTAGGCCTCTAAATCAATAGATTGATAGAAATTTAACATAAATATTTGTTCAATAATGGTAAAGCTGAGCTTATAGCCTGCTTTATATAGCTCACTCATCAATGCTTTTTGTGCCAAATACAAAAAGTACAGTTTTTGTTGGATGTTGCCACCCACTGTCAGACGCAGCACTTCGCAAACCGCTTCAGTGTTTTTCAAGTGAGATTGGAACTGCGCATCAAATTCAATAAGAGCCCGTTGGCGAGTTAGATCGTTACCTCCAAAAAGGCCTAATTGATTAAGAGTCATGTAGCCATAATCAGGAAGGCAAAACTGCCATTGCTCACTACTAAATGGTGATGAATAACTGAGCCAGGTATTTCTTTGGTGCCAGTTTTGCACCAAAGCGGAGGAGACCATGATTGGTGTAGATGACTGCTTGAACAATAGCACAAAGTGTTGACCTTTCTGCGAGAGTGATAATAGAGGCAATATCTCAAACCATTGTTCAGTTTGGACGAAGAGCTCAAGATTGCTCAGTGTGATTGCTGCGGAAATCGGCATTAATGCAGCGTGATTTGGCAGTGTTACCTTTAGGTCGCATTCGGCAATATCTTCGATCAATATGCTTGAATAGTCGCGGTCGTCAAACGAGAGCTGAGTTGGTCTTGTCGCTTCATTTAAAGGGTGCTTTTGCTTGATCGCAGCAATCTCACATTCACACCAGAAAACCATCCAATGCGGGTAACAATCTGCGGCAACTTGTTCAAGTAAGAGCGCCTCTTCGGAGAAAGGCGTTGGATACTGCTGTACTAAATTTCGATAATCCATTAATTCAAACAGTACGGACAGACTCTTAGATGCGTATTTAGGAAAGAGGGACTTGAGAAGCTTTATTCTATACAAAGCAACTTGTTGAAAAAGAGAAGACCTTTCTTGCGGTGTAAGAGTAAGAAGAACCGTGTCAACCAGCGCCTGTTGTTTTGACTCGATCGGCAAATCTGTACTGGCGAGGGGCTCCAAAGACAGCTTAAGACTCATGATATAACCTAGTTCTGACGTTTTTTATATTTTGTAATGGTTTATAT
>NZ_WXWT01000342.1:0-9052 GCF_009904725.1 Vibrio sp. V43_P6S15P86 | reverse complement strand
GCATGATACTCTTTACGTTTCGACTTGATTTTAGTGCGTATCGACGGAGTGAGTTATGACAATTGGAGCGTTAGAACTAGAGCATTTACCACGACAAAAGGCCTTGGTTGAGTCTGCTTATGATGCCTTTTATTCTGAAAAAGACGTTGTTGCTGCGGTATTGCTTGGTTCATTGTCATCAGGAAAAGGTGACCGTATTTCGGACGCTGATATTGTTGTCTTTACTCAAAATAACTTCCATAAAGCCTCAGAGCCTTGCTTTACCCAGTTTGAAGCTAATAAAGACATTTTTTATCGACTTGAGGGAGAGCACAACGAAAATGCGTGCTTCAAAAAATACATTTTTAATGACCTAACCAGTGCAGAGATTCATTGTTTAGATCTCTGTGAGCCTTTCAAACTTTCTAAGCCATTTAAGGTTTTATTTGATAAAGCTGATGTGATTGCTGGCATGGTTACTGATGAACCTGCGCCAAAGCATGAAGATTTCCCAGTTTATACCAGTGGTGATCAAGGCCTGATTTGGGAACTCTTTGATTGTATTAAGTGGTTGAGCAGAGATAACCATGATCTTGCAAAGTCCTACTTGAAAAAGCTCTCTGAGAAACTCTAATTTGAGAGTTATCCCCGTTCCTCCCACTCAAGTTAGTTAGGCGGTTAGGTTATGAAATACAAAAAGCGTCAGAAGTACAAATACACTCTCCATTCTGAAGAACAGATTGAGACTCGCATTTCAGTGAGTCAGGTGTATGACAGCCCTTTTCTTAGTTTGTCCAAACAAGGCGTGTTAACGATTAAAAAGGGCTATGCATGGGATGGAGCGAGTGGGCCAGCGTTAGACACAAAAAACATTATGAAAGCTTCTTTAGTGCATGATGCTCTTTACCAACTCATGAGGGAGGAGGTGTTGCCTCAAAGTGCTCGAAAGCATGCGGATATGTTGCTGAGAGAAATATGTTTAGAAAAAGGAATGTCTAGCTTCAGAGCAACTTATATCTATTATGGCGTCAGAGTTGTCGGTAGCTTCTTTTCCAGACCCGATACTTTGTGTGCTTAACGGGAACATCTTTCCAATGTTTAACTGTTTATTTATACAGTTTGGTTGTGTAAGCTCCAAGATGATACAAAGGAGTCGTACATAATGACAATAAGATATGAAGAGCATGTGCCAAGCCCGAAAGAATACTGTGATATGCGTGTCAAAGCCGGGCTATCACCCAAATCGTTGAAAGCTGCTGAAATTGGTCTACCCAATTCGTTGTATGGCGTATCTGTCCGGGATGAAGGAAAGCTCATTGCAATGGGCCGGATTGTTGGTGACGGGGCGTGTAACTTCGAAATTGTCGACGTTGCCGTTGACCCTGATTATCAAGGTAACGGGTTAGGTAGAAAAGTCATGGAATACATCGACGGTTATCTTTCTTCTGTTGCACTTGAAGGCTCTTACGTTTCTATGATTGCTGATGAGCCGGTCTTTTACGAAAAGCTTGGTTATAGGCTGGTGGCTCCTAAAAGCCAAGGGATGACAAAAAAGTTTAAGCCGAAGGTGTAACACGTATTCAGCTGTGCAAATAAGCACTAGAAAACAGGAGTTTAATTTCCTGTTTTCTATATTAAACTTCTACTTAAGCCACTTCTGGAATTGGTTTGGGTGGCTGCTCTAAATCAGGCTCTTTTTGAACAGTAGGAATTTGTCCCTCACCCACAGCACTGATGTAACAGCCACTAAGTTTAATGGCAAGGTACATATCGGCTCGCAGTAAGATGCCTCCTTCACTGGTGCTGATACCAGTAAGCTCACACCATTGACGTAAGCGTCGTTTCCTTCCTGCGAGGATTAAGCGTACGCCTCTCTTTTTTAAAGTATTGTGAATATCTGACAGTGTTGCCATCACACTGAGATCTAAGTGAGTAAAGCTCGATACGGCGTCGATGACAACGCAACTTGCGTCTTTGTGATGTTCTACTTGCTCTAACACTCGGCGTTTAAAGTAAGGTGCGTTGAAGTAAGTCAGCGGCGAGTTAAAGCGGTAAATCACCATTCCAGGAATAGGCGAAGCTTTTCCTGAGTCGTCGATGGTCCGAATGGTGCCTTTTTCATCCAAGCCAAGTAGCTGATCACTCGGTCGCATGACAATACGTAAAAATTGAAATAGCCCTAGCAGTACCGCTAAAGTGATCCCCGGTATTACGCCTACGATCAAAACAGAAATAAAAGTGATGATTGCTAGATAGAACGCATCTTTGTCACGAGATTTTAATTTCCAAATGGCTTTGAGATCGAGCAGAGACAAGGATGCGATGATCAACACGACACCAAGTGATGCGATGGGAATAAACTGTAAAGGCTCATAAATAAATACCGCAATAATGGCAATGGTGATTGCGGCGACAATCGAAACTAATTGAGATTTACCGCCATTTGCATCATTTACCGCTGTGCGTGAGTCAGCTCCACTTATCGCGAAACCTTGTGAAAACGCCGAGGCAATGTTGGCAAAGCCCAACGCCTGAAACTCTTTATTTGCATCAATATCATAACCGTTTTTAGCGGCGAAACTGCGCGCGGTGAGCATCATGCTAACAAAGCTGACAATCGCAAGGTTGAGCGCCGGGACCACTAGCTCACGAACTTCACCTAGCTCAAACTCCGGCGTTTGAAACTGAGGGAAACCACCTTGAGTGAGTCCAACCACGGATACGCCCATCTCTTGTAAATGGAAAAACCAAACTGACGCGGTAGTCACGAGTATCGCCAGCATGGCAGCAGGCCAAGTTGGTCGGTAGCGTTTGGTGAGCAAATAAACGACAACCGTCACGATACTCAGAGTTACGGTAGGCCAATGAAGCTCGGTTAATCGTTGTGGAGCCTCCCATAAGCGTTCCAGCAAATAACGTTGTTCGTATTTCAAACCGACCACTTTGGCAAACTGACCAACGATAATCGTGAGAGCGACACCGTTGAGTAGACCCAAAAGAATCGGGCGAGAAAGGAAGTCTGCAAACACCCCTAACTTGAAACGACTTGCCAGTACACACCAAATACCAGTCATCGCCGTCATGGTCATGACTAACTGCCAATGTTTTGTGGGGTCACCTGCGGCAAGTGGTGTCACAACAGCAGCGATCACTGCACAGGTTGCTGCATCGGGTCCGACAATGAGTTGTCGAGATGTGCCCATCATGGCGTACACCAACATTGGCAGTACACACGAGTAAAGACCGACAATTGCGGATACCCCGGTTAATTGTGCATAAGCTATGGCAACTGGCAGGGCAACCGCGACAACAGAAAAGGCGGCTCTAAAGTCGTTAACAAACCATTCTTTTTGATAATGCTTAAGCTGAACAAGCCCAGGGAACCACTGTGCGAATAATATTTTAGCCAACGGATTTACCATATATGTGAGTGAGTTACTTAAAAGTATACACCGCTTGCTTGGAACGTCTGTGAGTTAGTTATCACTGGAAACCGGGGGGAAGGTTCGGAGTGCGTGGATTTTATTGCGCTTGCGCAGAGGTTCTTCGTGGTGTGAGGTGTTATGAACGCTATTCTGGTAGCAATAAAAAAACGGGAGCTGACACTCCCGTTGTATGATTTCAGATTAGAGAGTTAGGCAACGCTATCCATCTGAGGGTATAGCGGCTTTGCGGCGAGCAATTCCGGCTCGAAGTCGTCAACGTTGATTGTATCCAGACGATGCTGTTCAGCTTCTCTTAGTAGGTCGGCTTCTTCTTGCGTGATCAAGCCTTGCTCTAGCCCTTCCTGAGCAATCATATCCAAACGTAGGAATGGACGACGTTTGCCTTGCGCTTTACATACTTTGTCGAACACTGGCTCAGCTTGAAGAATGACTGACAGGGCAAGCTCAATCTTACCTGCTGCGTTGTGCTCGGTTGGTTCAAGGTACTGACCGCGACCAATGCGTGAGCGCGTTGCACTAGGCGTTTGTAGAATGCGCGCCACTTTGCTGTCTAGTTTATCGCTTGGCGCTTTGCGTACACGACCGAATGGCATGATTAACACGCGCAGTGCACGACCAATCACTTTGTTCGGGAAGTTTGCTAAGAATTCGTCTACCGCCACTTCCGCTTGTTTCAAACTGTCTTGTAGACCCCAGTGTACTAATGGTAAATCTTCGACTGGGCGGCCATCTTGCTCGAAACGTTTCAACGCCGCAGAGCTTAAATATAGCTGGCTTAGAATGTCACCAAGACGCGCTGATAGACGCTCTTTACGCTTCAAAGAGCCACCTAGCACTGCCATTGAGATATCCGATAGCAGAGCAAGGTTTGCACTGTAACGGTTCAATTGTTGGTAGTAACGCTTGGTTGCATCTTTGGTTGGTGATGAAGAACCTAAACCGTCGCTTAAACCAAACCAGATACTGCGTACGAGGTTACTCATGGTAAAGCTCACGTGACCAGCAAGCGCTTTATCAAACTTCTCTACAGAGTCGCTGGCATCAGAGTACGCGGCGTTCATTTCTTCAAGAACGTATGGATGACAGCGAATCGCACCTTGACCAAAGATGATCATTGAGCGTGTTAAAATGTTTGCACCCTCAACCGTTACCGCGATTGGCGCACCTTGGTAACCACGCGCTAGGAAGTTAGAAGGTCCCATACAGATCCCTTTACCGCCTACGATGTCCATTGCGTCGATGATGCTTTGTTGTCCACGGTGCGTACAGTGGTACTTCACGATAGCTGAGATAACCGAAGGTTTTTCACCTAGGTCGATACCTGCCACGGTTAAGTTACTTGCTGCATCCATTACGTAAGCATTACCACCAAGACGTGCCAATGGCTCTTCTACGCCTTCCATATGGCCGATAGGCTGTTTGAACTGGCGACGAATGCGTGAGTAAGCGCCTGTGGCCATTGCCGCAGTTTTGATGCCACCTGTTGAGTTTGAAGGTAGCGTGATACCACGACCAACCGATAGACACTCAACCAGCATACGCCAACCTTGGCCCGCCATTTTTTCACCACCGATAATGAAATCGATAGGTACAAAGATGTCTTTACCGCGCGTTGGACCATTTTGGAATGGCACATTGAGCGGGAAGTGTCGGTTACCAATCTCAACACCTTTGACATCAGTTGGAATAAGCGCACAAGTGATGCCAAGATCTTCTTTGTCACCAAGTAAACCTTCAGGGTCGCGAAGTTTAAATGCTAAGCCTAGTACGGTTGCGACTGGCGCTAGGGTGATGTAGCGCTTGTTCCAAGTCAGGCGCATACCCAGTACTTCTTTTCCTTCCCATTCGCCTTTGCAGACCACACCGTAATCTGGAATAGAGCCTGCGTCAGAACCCGCTTCTGGGCTCGTTAAGGCGAAACAAGGGATTTCCTTACCTTCAGCTAAACGCGGTAAGTAATGATTTTTTTGATCTTCAGTACCGTAGTGTTGCAGTAGTTCACCAGGGCCTAAAGAGTTAGGAACACCAACGGTAGACGATAGAACGCCAGAAACACCCGTTAATTTTTGTAGCACCAAAGATTGCGCGTATGCTGAGAATTCCAAACCACCGTACTTTTTCTTAATGATCATGGCGAAGAACTTATGATCTTTCAGGTATTGCCAAACTTCTGGCGGTAAGTCCGCGAGTTCATGGGTCACTTGGAAATCACTCACCATGGCGCACACTTCATTCACAGGGCCGTCTAAAAAGGCTTGTTCTTCCGCACTTAACTTAGGTGCTTGAATCGCGTGTAGCTTTTGCCACTCTGGTTTGCCTTTAAACAGTTCGGCTTCCCACCAGACGGTACCTGCGTCTAACGCTTCTTTTTCGGTTTGAGACATAGCTGGCAGCACTTTCTTGAAAAGCACTAACGCTTTGCGGCTAATTAAAGACTGACGTACGCCAGGAACCGCGAGCACAGCTGCGGCGAGAACGTAAATAGCCCAACCAATAACGCCGACAGTTCCTGCTACTGTAAGAGCCAGCATGGCCGCGGTGAGTAAGCTAATAGATTTCACGAGAGACATGCGGTGGTAGAGCGTAATGCCTAGCACGATCGCCATCGTGATGATTGAGAGCAAGATGTCCATATATATTTTCCTTTTCAGACTTTATAAGTTTTGTACGTCTGCATGTTAGGTAAGAGGTCTAACCAGTTGGTTTAAGTGTAATCAAAATATTAAGGAAATGTAAAACATAAGATTGGATAAAAAGTGATCTAAGTAGAGTTAAAATTCTAAAGTTGAGATTTGAGTGATGGTTTCATGAGCAAGTTGACAAGTTTATTACCATCACTAATCTAAATCTGTTGGTTCACTATCGACACTAATTCTCGTTTGTGGGTAAACTCAGAGTAATCAAACCCGAGTTCAGGTTTATGAAATGTCCGATACCAAATTGGTATCAGAACAATTTGCTCAGTGAGTCAAGAGCTGACTGAAGCCGAAATAATAAAGAGAACGTCTTATGTACCATGATCTGATTAGAAGTGAATTAAACGAAGCTGCTGAAGTGCTCAACAAATTTTTAAGCGATGACCATAACATTGCGCAAATCGAAGCAGCGGCGAAAATGATTGCTGACTCATTCAAGCAAGATGGTAAAGTATTGTCGTGTGGTAACGGTGGTTCTCACTGTGATTCAATGCACTTTGCCGAAGAGCTAACAGGCCGTTACCGAGAAAATCGTCCTGGCTATGCTGGTATTGCTATTTCAGATCCAAGCCACCTTTCTTGTGTGAGTAATGACTTTGGTTATGACTTCGTGTTTTCACGCTATGTAGAAGCGGTTGGTCGAAAAGGTGACGTACTGTTTGGTCTGTCGACGTCAGGTAACTCAGGTAACATCCTGAAAGCGATTGAAGCAGCACAAGCGAAAGGCATGAAGACGATTGCGCTAACAGGTAAAGATGGCGGCAAAATGGCAGGCCTTGCAGATATTGAAATCCGCGTGCCACACTTTGGTTATGCAGACCGCATTCAGGAAATTCATATTAAGATTATTCATATCATCATTCAGTTGATCGAAAAAGAGATGGAATAATCGTTTACGGCCACCGTTTCGAGCTGTGTTGTTAGGGAGTTTTTTAAACCATGTGTGAATTGCTCGGTATGAGCGCTAATGTTCCAACGGATATTTGTTTCAGTTTTACTGGGCTCATGCAGCGTGGAGGTCGAACCGGCCCACACCGTGACGGATGGGGGATCACCTTCTACGAAGGGAAGGGCTTTCGAACCTTCAAAGATCCCAAGCCAAGTTGTGAGTCTAAAATAGCAGAGTTGGTACAAAATTATCCCATCAAAAGTCGTGCGGTCGTTAGTCATATCCGACAGGCGAATCGTGGTGGTGTTAATTTAGAAAATACTCATCCCTTTACACGTGAGCTGTGGGGTAGGTATTGGACGTTTGCGCATAACGGTCAGCTCTCTGGCTATCAAGACTTACATACAGGTCGACATCGACCTGTCGGTGAAACAGATAGTGAACTGGCATTTTGCTGGTTGTTGAAGCAAATGGAAGATCGATATCCTGAGCCGCCAAAGGATATGGAGTCGGTATTCTTATATGTTGCTAAATGTTGTGATGAGCTAAGAGAGAAGGGTGTATTTAACATGCTTCTGAGTGATGGTGAGTATGTAATGACGTATTGCACCAATCATTTGTATTGGATCACGAGACGCGCACCGTTTGGAAAAGCTGCTTTGCTTGATGAAGATGTGGAAATTAACTTCCAAGAAGAAACCACGCCACATGACATCGTTTCTGTGATCGCAACTCAACCTTTGACGGGCAACGAAGCTTGGCAGCGTATGAAACCTGGCGAATACGGCTTGTTTCACCTAGGTGAACTAGTCAAAAATAATGCCTCTGAACTGGTGAATGTGCCGTTTGCGGCGGCTAAGCCGGGCAATCAAGCGCCAACCGAACCGTTAGAGTGATGGTCTCTTACTCTGAATATAAAAATAAAGCTCGCTTAATCGCGAGCTTTATTTTTATGCGTTTTAAACCGAGGGCGGATACGGATGAGCATTCTTACTTTCTAGAGTGCTGGTAGTAGAGTCCTAGTCTCGCTAAGGCTTGCTGTAAAGACGTAACTGATAGAAATTTCTCATAAAACACCTCGTCAGTCTGAACGGTGAAGAACGAACCAGATTCAGAATCTACTTTCCGAGTGTTATGTTACTCAAGTGGTTATGGGATTTTTTAGAATGTTGGGTTTTAGGTTTCTAGTCTCACTACGGTTTTCTTGAATCAGTTTTATATGTTTCAAAATAACAAAAGGCAGCTCTCAGGCTGCTCTTTTGTGTTTGGAGTTTGGTATTCAGGACTACTCATCGGAGGCGTAGCCGTGTGTGCCAAGCTCTGCGCCATCTAAATAGGCTTTACCATCCTTCATGATCAAGCGCTCATCTACTAACCACTTCGCCACCATAGGGTATATTCGGTGTTCCTGAGCCTGAACACGTGCTGCAAGTACACTAGCATCATCGTCTTCGAACACAGGAACTTTTGCTTGCAGTATGACAGGGCCACCATCAAGCTCTTCCGTTACAAAGTGCACACTCGTACCATGTTCTTTGTCGCCAGCATCTATTGCTCTCTGGTGTGTGTGTAGCCCAGGATATTTTGGTAGAAGAGAAGGGTGGATATTGATCATCTTACCCATGTAATGAGAAACAAACTCGCTGCTCAGAATACGCATGTAGCCCGCCAGAATAATCACGTCTGGTTGGTATTCATCGATTTGACTCATTAGCTCTGCATCAAAGCTTTCACGCGAGTCGAATGCTTTAGGGTCGACAAAGTGACCGTCTACATCAAACTTTTTTGCACGTTCTAAACCAAAAGCATCGGCTTTGTTAGAGAACACGGCTGCCACTCGTGCGTTTGGCATGCTGTCTTCGCAAGCTTCCAAGATAGCTTGCAGGTTACTTCCGTTACCCGAGATGAGGACCACAATGTTTTTTAGGGTATGGTTTTTCATGATGTCGAGAGTGCCTTGGTATTGTAGGTTGGAGTTATGTAGCTTCTAAACTACCTACTAATAGAATGGTTTTTATTGTTCTAGATAGCAAAATGAGGAC
>NZ_WXWT01000044.1:0-9069 GCF_009904725.1 Vibrio sp. V43_P6S15P86 | reverse complement strand
TAACTGAGAGATTTCATCGAAAAATAATAATACCAAAAATTAACGTACGGACTTATGTGGTTGCTTATATTATTGAAACTAAGGGTAAAGTCTTGTTTCTATATTATATAAGTACAGCAGCCACATACATGGCTTCTGTACTTAATCTTTAATAAGATGTCCCTTGAACAGTAATCGAACCTACTATGGAACCATCGAAGCGGCTATCGTCATTTGCGGATTGCCACCACAAATTCAGTTGTTCCTTACTCATTGGCTTACCAAATAAATAGCCTTGCATATAGTCACAGCGGTAGGCCGATAACCATTCATGCATCACATTGTGCTCAATACCTTCTGCGGTGACCGTTTTATTTTGAGCGTGGCATAGATCGATGATGGGTTTTATTACATGACCGTTGTTGGTTTTCATCAATGTAACGAGGAACTCTCGGTCAAACTTGATCTTTTGAACTGGATATTGAACAAGTTGAGTCAGCGATGTATAGCCAGAGCCAAAGTCATCAATGGCGAGACGATAGCCACGCTTCGACAGCTCATCAAGTAATGCTGTACCTTGTTGTTCTGCGGCAAAGGTTTCTGTTATTTCTAACTCAATACATTCTGGCTTCACACCGTTTTTGCTTGCTTGGTCATGAATATAATTCGCCATTTCGATGGAGTTAAGTTCTGCTGAAGAGAGGTTGATCGAAAGGACAATGTCTTTGCCAAAAATATTTCTTAATTGGTGATATTCCGCTGTCGCGTTGGCGAAAACCCAGCGATCAATTTTATCAAATAAGCCCGCCTGTTCCGCGATTGGGATAAACTCTTTCGGAGGCACGGGACCAATGCCTTCCGCTTCCCAGCGCAATAATACCTCTAGTCCTTCAATCTCGTTGTCCCGATTATTCATATAGGGTTGAAAAACGAGATGGAACTCTTCTTCCACGTTGCTTTTTCTGAGCGCTCGCTCAAGCTGACTGCGTCTTTGAGACTCAACATTGAGAGCTGCTGAGTAATAAGCGTACTGGTTTTTCCCGGCTCGTTTGGCTTGATACATTGCCGCATCGGCACTGGAGAGTAATTTCGCGACGTCTGTACCGTCTTGAGGGTACTGAGCGATACCTACGCTTGCAGTCACGGGGAATGAATTACTCCAAGATGGACTGAGATTGCTAATCGGTTTTAGCAACTCTGAGGCCAGCAAGTCAGGTAGGCGTTGTGAATCCTGATTTGAGCTCAATAAAATAGCAAATTCGTCACCAGACAATCGTGCCGCAAAACAGGGACTATCGTAGTCGTGCGAGAATTTTTGACAGACATTTTTGATGTGTGATGAAAACACCTTTAATAAGTTGTCTCCCAGTTCATGCCCGTATTTGTCATTAACGTACTTAAAGTTATCGAGATCGACATAAATGACCCACAAATGCTGCGAAGGGGAGACGAGTTCACGAGTTGCAAGTTCATGGAAACGATGGCGATTAGCGAGTTGCGTTAGGTGATCCGTTTCAGCCAGGCGTTTTGTCTTCTTATATATGACGTTGAGCTCTTCATACATATCAAAAAAGCGTGAGGATAAGCGTCCTATTTCATCGTTTGTTTCTAGCTTTTCAATGTTGCCGCGTTGATTTGTTTCCAGCTCTTGTAGCTGTTTATCGAGGCGAGAAACGGGGTGTAATACATAACGATACAAAACCAAAACAATTAAGGTGATGGTGCAAAACGCCGCCACACCAAAGGAAAGGGCCAGTTCTAGCCACACTTTATCGACTTTATTCCACATCAAATATTCAGCGGGGGAGAGTACCGCATAAAAGTGTGGCAATAGTTCAATCGTCTGAGCGAGAGGAATATCGAGATAAATAGGCTTGTCGGCAAAAGTTATCACACTATGCGTGTCGAACTCGATTTCGTGCTTGATCTCATTGAAGGCTTCGAGCGATACCGATACCACCACGAAAAAGACATTTTGCGGATCAAAACTTAGAGGTTGTGTCCCTGTTCGTTTGTCGATGAGTTCGTATTGCAGAAGAATACTTTGCCCGCTGGAATTGTAAATAAAGCCAGTATGGTTAAACGCTTCTCTCGTACTAAAGCTTCGCGAGATGTAATCCAATACCTTAGGGTCGACTACACCTGATGATTCGTAGTATTTATTTTCTGTGTAATAAAGAAGGTTTTGTTTCCCGTCGAGAATCGCCATGCTTGCATCGCCTGTATAGCCATGGCTTAACACATCTGCGGTTTCATCGAGTCGGTTAAATAACACGCGCTCACGATACGGATTGCTATGATTCACCAAGTAGTCTTGCAATACATCACTTTTGCTTAATGTGTATGCATAACTATTGAGGAATATGTTGGCTTGTCGGAACTGCCCTGCGAGCTTTTCCATTTGCAATTGGATATAGCTATCTTCTCGCTTGATGAGCGTTACTTTTTGAATGCTGTAAATAATATAACTTGATACCAGCGCGCTTAATAAGATCACTGGCGCGACAAGCAAGATGACTCGATTGCTTAACTTCATTATGGTTTTGTGTTTCCGTTTGTGTCCCTACAAACGTCGCATACCATATAAGGTACTGAACGGATGATGTGTTTTGCAAATTGTAACCAGATTGTAAGGTGAGCGTTCTCCAAAATCAGACAACCATCCAAGAACTGTGATGATGTGTAAGGTTTCCATCTCTTTAACTAGAGTGTTTCTCAGTAATGGGACGTATCTCTTCTTCAACTGTCTTTAAAAGCCTCACTTCAAGTGTCGATTAAACTAGCCATCGAAACGTTTCGATGACAAAGTGTGACTCATGTACCTTTTTACTATTCGATGACCCGTTAATTACGGATCATTCTCACACCTTATCAATCTCACTCTGGTCAAATTACCACAACGAATTATTATTTCATCGAAACGTTTCGATGAGTTTTCTGTTAATAACGAAAACACTTTAAAACAGGCGCTCATGGTTGTATGAACGTGTAACCGAAAGGTCGATGAGATGAAAAAAAGTACCCTAATTAACTCAGATATTTCTTACTTGGTGGCGACGCTAGGCCACACCGATGAGATCACGATATGTGACGCTGGCCTTCCAATCCCTGAGCATGTACAGCGAATTGATTTGGCGCTAACGCATGGCGTACCAAGTTTTCTTGATACTGTTCGCGTGATTCTATCTGAGTCGCAAATCGAAGGGGTCATCATTGCGGAAGAGTTTTCTGATGTAAGCCCAGTTTTGCATCAAGCATTGCTTAACGAACTGAGCAAAGAGAGCGAAGAAACGGGTAAATCTATCGAGATCAGCTACGTGTCACATGAAGCATTTAAAGCACGCACGGCACAAAGCCGCGCTGTCGTTCGAACTGGCGAATGCTCGCCATACGCGAACGTTATCTTTCAAGCGGGCGTGGTTTTTTAAGCCAGAGATATTGAGGACAGATTATGACTCAAGCCATTCTACAACTGAGCGACATTGAGAAAGCGTTCCCGGGCGTAAAAGCACTGGACAAAGCGAGCCTGAATGTTTACCCAGGCCGTGTCATGGCGCTCATGGGAGAAAATGGAGCAGGCAAGTCAACCTTGATGAAGGTGCTGACGGGCATCTATCATATGGATGCGGGTAGCATCCAATATCAAGGCCAACCTGCCGCGTTTAAAGGGCCGCGTGACTCACAGGAAGCGGGTATCAGCATTATTCACCAAGAATTGAACTTGATCCCTGAACTAACGATTGCTGAAAACATCTATCTAGGTCGTGAATTTACCGGCACGATGGGGCGTATTCAGTGGGGCAAGATGTATGAAGAAGCAGACAAGTTGCTTCAACGCCTTAACGTAAAGCACTCATCGAAAACGTTGCTTGGTGATTTGAGCCTTGGTGAGCAACAAATGGTGGAGATCGCGAAAGCGCTTTCGTTTGAATCGAAAGTCATCATTATGGATGAGCCAACTGACGCGCTGACTGATACCGAGACGGAGTCACTATTTAAAGTGATCAACGAGCTTCGAGAGCAGGGCTGCGGCATCGTTTACATCTCACACCGTCTTAAAGAAATCTTTGAAATCTGTGACGATATTACGGTGCTTCGTGACGGTAAATTTATCGGTGAGTGCAAGGTGTCCGACACTGATGAAGACGGCCTGATCGAAATGATGGTTGGTCGTAAGTTAGAAGAGCAATACCCACGTATTGATGTACAACATGGCGAAACTTGCCTTGAAGTGATTGGCCTGACCGGATCTGGCGTTCACGATGTGAGCTTCACGCTGAAACGCGGTGAGATTTTGGGTATTTCTGGTTTGATGGGGGCTGGCCGCACCGAACTGATGAAAGTGATTTACGGCGCGTTGCCAAGTGAACATGGTGTTATCAACCTCGATAACAAAACCATTAACCCGGTTAGCCCACAAGATGGCTTAGCAAATGGCATCGCTTATATCTCTGAAGACCGCAAAGGCGATGGCTTGGTGTTAGGTCTCTCGGTTAAGGAGAACATGTCACTTTGTTCTCTCAACCAGTTGACTAAAGGCTTCCAAATCCAACATAGCGACGAAGTGATTGCCGTGGAAGATTTTATCAAGCTATTTAATATCAAAACCCCTACGCGCGACCAAATCATTGGTAACTTATCCGGCGGTAACCAGCAAAAAGTGGCGATCGCGAAAGGGTTAATGACCAAACCTAAAGTTCTGATTCTCGATGAGCCAACACGTGGCGTCGATGTCGGTGCGAAAAAAGAAATTTATCAACTCATCAACAAGTTCAAAGCCGAAGGCATGAGCATCATCTTGGTGTCTTCCGAGATGCCAGAAGTGCTCGGTATGAGTGACCGCATTCTGGTTATGCATGAAGGTCGTATTACTGGCGAATTCGATGCGAAAGACGCCGATCAAGAAAAATTACTCGCCTGTGCCGTAGGCAAAAAGATCAATGAGGAAGCAGCATGAGTACTAATACCATGAGCAAACCAACCGAAGCTAGCAACAAGAAGTTGTTCACAAAAGAGTGGTTGATTGAGCAAAAATCACTGATAGCACTGATTTTTTTGATTGTTGTTGTGTCATTTTTGAACCCGAACTTCTTTACGGTCGACAACATTCTCAACATTCTTCGTCAAACCTCAGTGAATGCCATTATCGCGGTAGGTATGACACTGGTTATTTTAACCGCAGGCATCGACTTGAGTGTTGGTTCCGTACTGGCGCTATGTGGTGCCTTTGCGGCAAGCATGATTGCGCTTGAAGTCCCGGTGCTGGTGGCGGTTCCGACTGCTTTAGTCGCAGGTGCAGCGTTAGGTGCAATTAGCGGCATCATCATTGCGAAGGGCAAAGTACAGGCCTTTATCGCTACGCTGGTTACCATGACGTTACTACGCGGTGTGACTATGGTGTACACCGAAGGTCGTCCAATCTCGACAGGTTTTACTGACACAGCTGACGCGTTTGCATGGTTTGGTACCGGCTACGCGCTAGGTATTCCAGTACCTGTTTGGTTGATGGTAGTTGTATTCGCTGCGGCTTGGTACCTACTTAACCACACTCGCTTTGGTCGCTACGTTTATGCACTAGGTGGCAACGAATCAGCGACTCGTCTATCTGGTATCAATGTAGACCGAGTGAAGATTGGTGTGTACGCCATCTGCGGTATGCTGGCAGCGCTTGCAGGCATCATCGTGACTTCTCGTCTGTCTTCGGCGCAGCCAACAGCGGGTATGGGTTACGAGTTAGATGCGATTGCTGCGGTTGTACTTGGCGGTACCAGCTTGATGGGCGGTAAAGGCCGCATCATGGGTACGCTAATTGGTGCGCTGATCATCGGTTTCTTAAACAACGCTCTTAACCTACTAGACGTTTCCTCTTACTACCAAATGATTGCCAAAGCAGTGGTTATCTTGCTCGCAGTACTGGTAGACAACAAAAACAAATAATCCATAACCATTAAATCCTGAATACAAACCGAGCCAGTGGGCGTGTGCTGGCTCACCCTACACAAAGGACTAGAACGATGAAAAAACTTGCAACTCTTATCTCTGCTGCACTTCTTTCTTCCACTGTATCAGTAGCGGCACAAGCCCAAGATACGATGGCGATTGTGGTTTCGACGCTAAACAACCCGTTCTTCGTAACGATGAAAGACGGTGCGGAAGCTAAAGCGAAAGAATTGGGGTACGACTTAATTGTACTGGACTCGCAAAATGACCCGAGCAAAGAACTGTCGAACATCGAGGATTTAAGTATTCGCGGCGTAAAAGCAATTCTTATCAACCCAACGGATTCTGATGCTGTGTCTAATGCGATTCGTATGGCGAACCGTTCTAAGATCCCTGTATTGACACTAGACCGTGGCGCAAGCCGTGGTGAAGTCGTGAGCCACATCGCGTCCGACAACGTGATCGGTGGTGAAATGGCAGGCCACTACATCATGGAAAAAGTTGGCGAAAAAGCAAAAGTAATTCAGCTTGAAGGTATTGCGGGCACATCGGCGGCGCGCGAGCGTGGTGAAGGTTTCATGAATGCCGTGAAGGGCAGCGATATGGATCTTCTTGCCAGCCAGCCAGCAGACTTTGACCGTACTAAAGGCCTAAACGTGATGGAAAACCTACTCGCGGCTAACCCTGATGTGCAAGCGGTGTTCGCACAGAATGATGAAATGGCGCTAGGTGCACTTCGCGCAGTTCAAGCATCTGGCAAAGACGTCGTTATCGTTGGTTTTGATGGCACGGAAGACGGCATTGCGGCAGTTAACCGTGGCAAACTAGCAGCAACCATCGCGCAGCAGCCAGATCTTATCGGTGCTTTAGGTGTTGAAACGGCTGACAAAGTCTTGAAAGGTGAAAAAGTAGAAGAATACATTCCGGTACCACTAAAAGTAGTGACTAAATAAGTTTGACGTTCAATAAAGCGTCCTAATTTTTGCTCTCTCCTCCGTTTATATCTGTCGTTTAGGAGGAGAGGGCAAACATACCAAAGAGACTTAAAAATGCAGGGTATAGATGCCTTTGACTTTTTATCGTGACTCCTTCGTTAGGAAGAGAAGTTAAAGTCATCTAATGTATTTTCCAAAATAGTTTTTCAAAAAAAGGGTTCATTCAGAACCGAGGATAACCGTATGAATAAGTTAGTGGTGTTAGGTAGTGTAAACGCTGACCATGTTCTTCAAGTGCCTTCTTTCCCTCGCCCTGGCGAAACGCTACATGGTCGCAACTATCAAGTTATCCCAGGTGGCAAAGGTGCCAACCAAGCTGTTGCTGCAGCTCGACTCAAGGCTGATATTGGCTTTATTGCTTGTGTAGGCGATGACTCGTTCGGCATCAATATTCGTGAAAACTTCAATATGGACGGCATCGACATCACAGGTGTGAAGATGCAACCAAACTGCCCAACTGGCATTGCGATGATTCAAGTGTCGGATAGTGGTGAAAACAGCATTTGTATTTCAGCAGAAGCGAATGCCAAATTGACAGCAGAAGCGATTGAGCCAGATTTAGAACGCATTCGCCAAGCGGATTACCTGCTGATGCAATTAGAAACGCCGATGTGCGGCATTGAGAAAGCCGCGCGAATCGCGAAAGATGCCAAAACCAATGTCATTCTGAACCCAGCGCCAGCTCGTGAACTGTCAGACGAACTGCTTGCTTGTATTGATGTCATTACACCAAATGAAACCGAAGCTGAAGTCCTGACGGGGGTAACGGTAACGGATAATGACAGCGCGCAAGAAGCGGCGAATGTGCTTCATAGCAAAGGTATCGAAATTGTCATGATCACACTCGGTGCGAAAGGTGTTTGGTTAAGTCAAAATGGTAGAGGTGAGCTCATCCCGGGGTTCCGTGTTGACGCGACCGATACCACCGCAGCAGGGGATACGTTTAATGGGGCATTCGTCACTGGCCTGTTAGAGGATTTACCTTTAGAATCAGCAATTAAGTTTGCACATGCGGCGGCTGCAATTTCTGTGACCCGCTTTGGCGCGCAGACGTCGATCCCAACTCGCGAAGAGGTGGACGCGTTTCTCGCTGCACAATAGGGCTTAAACGCCTCATCAATTAGGAGTAATAACATGGCGACGATGAAAGACATCGCAAAACTGGCAGGGGTTTCCACTTCAACAGTGAGCCATGTTATTAACAAGACGCGTTTTGTGAGTGAAGAGATCTCCGAACGCGTCAATAATGCCGCAAAAGAACTCAACTACTATGCGCCATCAGCTTTGGCGCGTAGCCTCAAAGTCAATCGTACCAAAACCATTGGTATGCTAGTGACAACTTCAACCAACCCATTCTTTGGCGAAGTCGTAAAAGGCGTCGAACGCAGTTGCTATCACAAAGGCTATAGTCTCATTCTATGTAACACCGAAGGTGACAACGAACGCATGCGCCAGTCCATTAATACGCTTTTGCAAAAGCGTGTCGATGGTTTGATCTTGATGTGCTCCTCGCTAGAAGGGGAGCGTATCGATGTATTTGAGCGTTATCCTGATATCCCTGTCGTGGTGATGGATTGGGGGCCGATGCTGTTTACGAGCGATAAAATTCAAGATAACTCGCTTCGTGGCGGTTACCTAGCGGCGAAATACCTGATTGATTGTGGCCACACAGAAATAGGATGTATCACTGGCCCTTTGATTAAACACCAAGCGCAAATGCGATACGAAGGTTACAAACGTGCGATGAACGAAGCAGGCTTGGAATTTAATGCCAACTGGATCATTGAATCGGACTTCGAATGTGAAGGCGGATATCAAGCATTTATGAAAATGGCGCAGCGAGGCATCTTACCCAGCTCGATTTTCGTTTCCAATGATATGATGGCGATGGGTGTGATTAACGCCGCAAATGAGCTCAATATTAAAGTCCCGGAACAGATTTCAATCATCGGTTACGATGACATACATATCGCGAAGTTCATGTCGCCATCACTCACCACAATTCACCAGCCTAAATACCGTCTTGGGCAAGCTGCCGTGGAAACGCTTGTCCGAAAACTGGATGATAAATCAACAGAAGCGCAAGTCGTGCAATTAGAACCTACCTTAGTTGAACGAAAAAGTGTCAAGATATTAAAGTCAAGCAGCACTAGAT